>CAZLMY010000018.1:0-55574 GCA_964560845.1 uncultured Occallatibacter sp.
GGCGCACGATCTTGGCGTTGGGAAAGTCCTTCTCGAACTCCAGAATGTTGCGGATGTCGGCGCCGCGCCAGGAGTAAATGCTCTGGTCCTCATCGCCCACCGCGCACACGTTCTTGGTCTCGCCGGCCAGCAGCTTCATCAACTCGTACTGGGGCCGGTTGGTGTCCTGGTACTCGTCTACCAGCAGATAGCGGTAGCGGCGCTGATAGCGCTCACGCGTCTCGCCGGAGACCTTCAGCAGCCGAACTGCCTCAAGCAGCAGGTCGTCGAAATCCAGCGCATTGTTCTTGAGTAGTTCGGCCTTGTAGCCCTGGTAAATGTGGGCGATGCGCTCGCTGTTGGGGTCTTTCGAGGCCAGGTAATACTCCTGGGGATCGACCATGTGGCTCTTGGCCCAGGAGATGCGGCCGAGCACGTTGCGCGGGGTCAACTGCTTGATGTCCAGGCCCATGCGCTTCATGATGGCCTTCACAATGGCCTGCTGGTCGTTCTCGTCGTAGATGGCAAAGGAGCGGGTGAGGCCCACACCGCCTACGCGAAGAGCCTCAATGTCGCGCCGCAACATGCGCACGCAGAGCGAGTGGAAGGTGGCGATCAGGGGCTTGGCCAGCGAGCCGTGGTCGAGCAGCTTCTCAACACGCTCGCCCATCTCCTTGGCGGCCTTGTTGGTAAAGGTCATGGCCAGAATGGAGTCGGGGGCGACGCCTTTTTCGCGGATGAGCCACGCGATGCGGCTGGTGATGACTCGGGTCTTTCCCGAGCCGGCGCCGGCCAGAATCAGCAGGGGGCCCTCGGTGGCCTCAACGGCGGAGCGCTGTTCGGGATTCAATTTGGCAATGATCTGCTGCACGGGGCTTGTCCAGACGGGAAGATTCCTTGTCTAGTGTACCGTTTGCCGCACTGCAAAACAGAACGGACTATCGATTCGGGGGCCGGGACCGTGAAGCGCGGTTCGGTAAGCTTGAGAAGGACACTATGCTCGATTACGCGCGCGGCTTCGGGATTCTGGTCGGCTTCCATCTGCTTGGAATGCTGCTGCACCGGCTCGGGGTTCCCATTCCCGGCGGTGTTTTAGGGCTGATGGCCTTTTACCTGGCCATGACCGCGGGACTCATCAAGCTCAAATGGGTCGAGCGCGCGGCCGGTCTGCTGCTGCGTCACATGGTTCTGTTGTTTGTGCCCCTGACGGTAGGCCTGATGGAGATGGGCGCGGTGCTTTCGCGCCAGGCCCTGGCCATCGCGGCCAGCCTGCTGGTGAGCCTGGCGGCGGTGTTGTTGACCACAGGACTTTTGGGCCGCTGGCTGCTTCCGGCGGAGCCCCTCCTGGCGGCCGCGCCGCCGAGTGAAAGCGTCGAGGTCAGCCAATGAACAGGTTTCAGTGGGTGACTCAAAACCCGGCTGTCAGCATTGCGTTTACCGTGCTCGCCTATTCGCTGGCCATCGCGCTTCATCGGCGCTGGCGCATCGTTCCACCCATTTTGGTGGCCTGTGTGCCGATTGTGGCAGCGCTGCTGTGGCTGCACGAACCCTATGCGGAGTACAACCGCGGAGGCAGCTACCTGACCTGGATGCTGGGTCCGGCCACGGTGGCCCTGGGCGTTCCGATGCACCGTCATGGCATGGCGCTGCGCCGCTCCTTGCCCCGGCTGGCGCTGGTGGTTTTGGCAGGGTCGATCATCGGCATGGTCACGGCTGGGCTCACTGCCTGGCTGCTGGGAGCGCCTTTGGCGGTCGTAGTCTCCACAGTACCCAAGTCGGTCACCACCCCCATCGCCATCGAGGTGTGCCGCGAACTGCACGGGATACCGCAAATCACCATTGCGATGGTCATCTTGGCCGGGGTCCTGGGGGCCAGCTTTGGGCCGCCGCTGCTGCGCCTGGCCGGGGTGCGCGACGACCGGGCCATCGGCGCAGCCATGGGTACGGCCGCCCACGGCATCGGCACCGCCAGCCTGGTGCGCCACTCGGAGATGCAGGCCTCGGTTTCCGCGTGGGCCATGGCCGCAGCCGGCATCTTTACCTCATTGCTGGCAGCGTTGCTGGCGCTTTTCCTGCGGTGAACTGCCCGAAACGTCCCTTTTGTCCAAAATGTGGAAAATGGCTATCATGAGCGCATGTCGACGGTGTCCGCCACCTACGCCGCACAGAACTTCGCCGCCGTGCTCGATGCGGCGCAGCGTGAGCCTGTGCGAATCCAGAGCGACGACCGGGATGTCGCCGTGCTCGTGTCGGCCGAAGAGTACGAGAAGATTCACCAGATGCGGGTCAAAGAGCTGATTCGGCTAGCCGACGAGATAGGCCAATTTGCCGAGTCCCAAGGGATGACCGATGAGTTGCTCGAACAACTCTTGGCTGACGAGGGATGAACCTGCGCACCGTGACCGACACCAATGTTTATGTCAGTCGCGCTTTACGACCCGAATCGGTCCCGGCGAGAGCTGTGGAAAAGGCTTGGCTTCAGGCAAAAACCTTAATTTCGGCAGCCACCTGGGCGGAATTGCAAATTGTTCTGAGACGCCCCAAATTCGCGCGCTATATTCCGGCCGGGGCCATCGAGCCATTCCTTGAAAAGGTCCAGGCCGTAGCCGGCGTTGTTGAGATTGGGTCGTCCATTCGCGCCTGCCGGGACCCGCGCGACGACAAATTCCTTGAAGTTGCCGTGCACGGCCGGGCCGATCCTCACAGGGGACCGCGATCTGCTCGATCTCAATCCGTTTCGGGGAATTGCGATTGTGACGCCGGCCGAGTACCTCGAACGGAGCTAGGCTCCTCTCCCGGTTATCCTGAATGCATCATGACCTTGAATCAGACCCCGACGCGACGCGTGGCCGTTTATTGCGGATCGGCCAACGGAACCAATCCTGCCTTTCTGGCCGAAGCGCAGGCGCTGGGCGCGGCGATCGCCGCCGCCGGTTTGAGCTTGGTGTATGGTGGTGCCAGCGTGGGCCTGATGGGCGCGGTGGCCGATGCTGCTTTGGCCGGGGGCGCTCATGTGACTGGCGTTCTGCCCGATGTGCTGGCCGGCAAAGAGATCGCCCACAACGGCCTGACTTCGCTGGAACTGGTAGCCACCATGCATATCCGCAAGGCGCGCATGGCGGAGCTGGCCGACGCGTTTCTGGTGCTCCCGGGCGGCTACGGAACGCTGGAAGAACTGCTGGAAGCCGTCACCTGGGCGCAGTTGCGCCTGCACGACAAGCCTTGCATTCTGATCAACACCGCAGGCTACTGGGACGGCTTTCTGACGTTCCTCGACACCGCCGTGGCAGCCGGCTTCCTCAAAGAGAAAAACCGCGCCCTGATGCTGGTGGCGGCGGGGAGTGAGGACGCGATTCGCCAGGTGTTTCTGACTCTTGGAAGAAGGAATTGTTCCTCGGCGAACCAAGGAGTTTAGGCGGTTGCATCCACCTGCGGTCAATGATCGCTTGACAGTGCTAGACTGCGCACATCCCCAAGGTGATCGGTCGGTCAGCATGCTGCAGGTTTCTCAAGCCGCTCATGGAGGTCCACAACTCCCGAACAGGAACGCCTCGGTGCATCTTGACGCAGTGCGCGGGATGGCTGCTTTCGGAGTTCTCCTGATGCACTGGCGCGACGCGTTTTTCCTGGATTCCAGCGAACTCGGTCTGCATAACCCAGCAGCTTCAGCCGTGTACTTTGTGACGACTCTTGGGCATCAGTGTGTCATTGTTTTCTTTGTGTTGAGCGGCTACCTCGTTGGAGGTAGCGTTGTGCGCTCGGTGAACTCAGGCCAGTGGATTTGGAAAAGCTACCTGTTTACACGCCTTACCCGGCTTTATGTCGTTCTGCTACCGGCATTGCTGCTGGGAGGAATCCTGGACTGGACCGGTATGCGCCTGCCGGGCACAGAATCCGTGTACAGCGGTCATTCGGGAATGGACGCGCTCCGCGTCAGCGTCCACTCCAGCTTGACGGTCCCCACGTTTGTTGCGAACTGCTTCTTCACTCAAACCATGGTATTGCCTGGCATGGGAGGAAAGCATGTTTCGGCATTTGGGTCGAACGGACCTTTGTGGAGTTTGTGCAACGAATTCTGGTATTACCTGGCCTTTCCCCTGTTGGCGTTGCTGCTGGCCAGCGCGCAATCGCTTCGGGCTCGCGTGACCTGTGGAATCGCACTTGTGGCCTGGGCCTGGTTCGTTGGCCTGATGATAACTCTCTATTGGATTCCCTGGCTTGCTGGCGTGGCGATCTTCTTCCTCCCGCCGTTTCCGTCAAAGCAAACATCCGGCCGCGTATTGGGAGTTGCTTCCGCATTGCTGTTGCTCGGCGGAGGTCTCGTCCTCAGTAGGTTAGCGAATCGGCCCGATGCCATCTGGCCTCAGCTGGGAGCCGATTATGTGCTAAGCCTGGCAGTAGCCTTTTCAATCTGGGTCACGCTGCACTGTGCAACTCGGCCGGTAGGCTCCAACTACCAAAAACTCGCGCAACGGTCGGCACGAAGTTCTTACACCCTCTATCTGGTCCACCTGCCGCTGTTGGTTTTTCTCAAAGCCGCATTCCACTTGCCCCGCGCCTTTCCAAGTTGGCATGGATGCCTAAACAGCCTGGCACTGTTGCTGGCGATCGTGGTTTACGCCCAATTGGTGTATGAGGTGTTTGAGAAACACACCGACCGGGTAAGAGCTTGGATAGACCCCTGGGTCAAGGGCAGGCAAACTGCTTTGAAACAATTGGGAAGCCCGGAGCTGACGAATCATCCAGGTTGAGTGGAACGGGTCCCAACTTGAACCTTTCCTCCTCCCGGTGCCGCGGCTTTAGTTCGGCGCGCCGGAGGTTTCCTCGGCGGCGAATGTGCATTCCCGGCATTGGCAGACGCGGCGCAGGTAGTCCCAGGAGTAGATGCCGCCGGAATGGCCGTCCTGCCAGTTGAACTGAATGGCGTAGCGGCCAACGGCGTGGGCGCTGGCAGGCTTGGCGGGCGGGGTGTACATGGGGAGCACGGCCACGGGCTTGGCCTTCGGTTGGCCGGCCTTGCGGCCTTCCTGCTTGCGTTCCTCGTTGCAGGTGGCGCAGGGACAGGCATCGCGCAGCCAGGCAAACGTCCAGGCGCTGCGGTGGCCGTCGGTCCAGTCGATCTCCATGCCCTTGCCCTCGGTCAGCAGGACACGAACCTTTTCCGGGGTGATGGCGATGCGGGGCAGCGGCAGCTTTTCTTCGTTCTCGCGCGCTTCCTGATCCTTGGGGACGAAACGGATGCCTTCGTGGCTCATAGGTACAGTTTACAGGGAACGGAGCGCAGTAGAGCGTGCCTCGGCTGCTGCCCACCGTTCACTGCCCACTGTTCACCGATTTGCTGTCGTAGCGCAGCTTCAGGGCCAGGATGGCGAGAGCCAGGCTAAGTGTGACAGTGTTGGCAACTACGATTGGGCCGGAACCGATGCCCAGGCCGTACAGCAGCCAGCAGGCCACGCCAAAGCTGAACAGCAGAAACATGGTCAACGAGATGTCGCTGGCGCTCTTGCGCCGCCATACGCGCAGCAGTTGGGGAATGAACGAGATGGTGGTGCAAAAGGCGGCGACCGAGCCGATGGCGTTCCAGGCCCAGACGGGAAGAAGATGAAAGAAAGGCATTAAGGATTGCTCCAGAAGAACCAGGCGGCCATGGAAAGGCCGATGAACACCACCAGTCCGCGCAGCGCCGCTTGCGGCACCAAGCGGGCAAAGCGCGCCGAAGCATAGCCTCCAACAGCGCAGGCAACCATAGCCAGCAGGCAATAGGGCCACTCCACTTTGCCGCTGACGGCGAAAATGACGACGGCAATGCCATTTGCCGGTGTGGTCGCGGCAACCTTGAGGGCGTTGATCTCGTGCAGATCCTGGCAGCCGAAGAGCGAAAGCAGTGTGATGAGCAGAAAGCCGGCGCCGGCGCCGAAGTAGCCGATGTAAAAGCAAACCACAATCGTGGAGAGAAAGACCGGCAGAGGTCGCGGTGCATGGGTAGCGCCGACGATGGAGCTTCTGCGGCGGGTAAGCCAGCGCGATACGGGGCCGCTGGCGGCAAAGATAAGGGCCGCCACCAGCAGCAGCCAGGGAACCAGATGAAGAAATGTCATCTGGGGCGTGTTCAGCAGCACAAATGCGCCTGCCGAGCCGCCTACCAGCCCCGCCAAAGCCATCACAGCGGCCAGTCGCAGGTTCTTGCGAATTTCCTGGCGGTAGGCTGCCACCGAGGTGAGTTGTCCGGGCCAAACGGCGACTGTATTGGTGGCGTTGGCCTGCACCGGCAACATTCCCATGCTCAACATGGCAGGAAACGACAGAAATGAGCCGCCCCCAGCCACGGCGTTCAGCACCCCGGCCAAAAACGCCGCAACGGAGAGCCAAAGCCAGCGCCAGTCAATGAAATGAGGAATGCCGGGAACGAGAAGCATGTGTTCTTCGATTGTAAGAGGCGAAGCGAACGTTCCGGCAGCCTAACCCGGCGGCCGGGGCAACCGAGTAGACTTTTGGAAACCGAGGTATTCATGAAAAGCCGTCTTTTCCTGCTGGCAGCTTTGGCCTTGTTGACGACCTGTGGCGTGTCCGCGCAAACGCAGGCCAAGCCGCCCGCGCCTGCCGCGGCCAAGACCGACCCCTGGGTCAGCTTCCGTTTTCTGCTCGGCTCGTGGGAGGCCAAGACGACCGGCGGCGTGGCCCAGGCCCAGGCCTCGGCCAGCTATGCTTTCCGGCTGGAGTTGCGGGATCACGTTCTTGCGCGCCATTCCAGCATCGGCTCCTGCAATAGCCCGGACGACTTCGACTGCCGGCACAGCGACCTGCTCTACCTCTATGGAGCGGGCAACGGCCCCACGCTGCAGGCCATCTACTTCGACAACGAGGGCCACGTCATTCATTACGACGTGACGACTCCCAAGGCGGGGTCGGTCGTGTTCCTCTCGCAAGCCGCCCAGCCCGGTCCGCAATACCGGCTCAGCTACGAACTGGTTGAGGGAACGATGAACGGCAAGTTCGAGCTCCGGATGCCTGGCCAGGCGGACTTTATGACCTACCTCGAATGGAGCGGCAAGCGGTTGTAGGCAATCGCATGAAGATGGGAAATCAAGGCAAAGAGGCCAGAAAATCCAGGGTTCCAGCCGAAACTTCCGGGACCATGCCTGCCGCGCGGTTGAAGCCGTGCCCTTCCAGAGCCGCATGGTGCGATTGCGGTGGAGCGGCAAGTAATGTGGCCGGGCGAGGCGCGAACACTCACAGGATTACTCTCCACCGGGCACCCGATTCCGATCGCGATCCTGGGCGTTGCAGCTTTCGCGGGCTGCTCTGAACGTTTGTGCGTCCCCGCTTCCGCTGGCTGGGTCCCGGCCGCCTGGTGTATCGTCCTATGCGTATGACACCTGCTTCGAGCAATCCTCCCCATCCCGCAGCCGAGGCGGAAGAGGTCTACCGCCGCTGGCTGCAGTTTCTTGACGACGAGTTCACCCGTCACCGCTCTGCGGAGCGCCGCGCCGAGATTGTCCGCGACCAGCTTTACCAGCTCTACCTGGGCCGCCCGCACGGCGGAAAGCTCAACCTCACGCTGACTTCCGAACTGCCCGGCAATGTGCTCAGCCTGTCGCTCGATCCCGAAAATGTAACCCTCGAAGCCGGCCATTTTGCCGACGTGGACCGCGAAAGGTTCAATGAGCGCAAACCGCTGCTCTGGTTCTGGCAGATGTTCGACCGCTCGCCGGTCGGCCTCAACCACTGGCTGGGTATCCGTTTCCGCTGCATGCTGGGCCACCACATCTTTGCCCACATGGGCTCGGGAGTGAAGCTTTACCACGGCATCGACCTGACCTACGGCTACAACCTCTCCATCGAAGACGGCGTCACCATTCGCCAGCGCGCCTTGCTGAACGATCGCGGCGGAATCACCATTGGGAAGAGCGCGGTCATCGGGTCGTTCGCCCGCATCTACTCGCACAGTTATAGCCCACAGAACTTCGATGAGGTCACGCTGCAGCCCACCGAGATCGGCGCGGGGGCACGCATCGCCAGCCACGCGATTGTGCTGGCCGGCCAGAACGTGGCTCCTGGCGCGGCCGTCGGCAGCTTCCCGTCCGATCGTCCTTGAACCGAGGGCTCTCGCCGACTTGCCGACCGGCTCCGCCTCAGGGCGCAGGAGACGCGGCTCCATGGACCACAAACCGTGCTAGGTAGTCGTGCAGGAGCTGGCGGTGATCTTTGCGGTAAGCGTCGTAGTCCTGGGCAATTCCCTGGTCCGCGCCGTTGATCAGGATCCAGCAGTCCAACATGCCTGCGTCGTTCAGCTCCACCAGGTTGCGCAGGTTCTCGTCCAGGTTTTCGGGCTTGATCTTCCTCTCTTTGACCGTGGTGGCGACCATGCTCAGGGCCAAGTCCTCTTCCTTGAGCGAATGGCGGTATACCTTCTCGTTAGGAAAGTTCTTCTTGAACAGGTCCCCGTGATAGCCGCCCCGCATCAGCGAATACATCATCCAAGCCGATGACCCTGGATGCTGTTTGTCATCGGTCGCAACCGGGTCGATGTCGATGGCGATGTTCTTCGGGTTCTTGGCGTCCACGACCGGACCGGCCGGCCGGTCGATCTTGGGCGCTCGAATGACGCCTTTCTCCCTTGCCGCCCAATTCTGCAGCCCTTGCCAAGACATCTTGTTGTAAGGCTCGGCCACGACGGCGTCGATGAACTTCGATTCTGCGGCCGCCGGGTCGTTCTGGACCCGAAGCAGCGTGTCGCCCCAATAGCGATATGCGGTTTCACGGTTTGGATCGGCGGCAATGGCACGGGCAAACCACTTTCCGGCAGTTGCTGCATCTTGTTGCCGAAAGGCGATGTCTCCTGCATAAAGCGGAGCTTCATAGAGTCGGGGATCAGCGTCCGCGGCTTCGACATACTTGGCCATCGCAGCAGGATAATCTCCAGCGCGGAAGGCCTTTTCAGCGTCTTCGAGAATCGAACTGGCGGGGCTTGAGGGCGCAATTGGGCCTGGAATCAGGTCCGGATCGACGCTTGCCAGCACCTTCATGATGGCGTTGGGATCACCTAACCCCACCGCCTGCCTGGCGGCGTCGCGCATGCGGGTTCTCAACACCTTTGCCTGGGCGGGGTCGCTGTCGTGGGACTTTACCGCGAGACAGTCTGCCAAGCGCTCGAAGTAGATCCACTCTTTCGGGTTGGCTTTTGCGAGCTCCTCGTAGAGCGGCAACGCTTGCAGGCGCTTGCCGGCCGTATAAAGTTCATTCGCCTGTGCCGCTGTATTGTCTTGCCCCGTCCCAGCTGTAACCGCCAGACACAGGCAAAATCCCACCATCCATCTCTGCATCTCGTTCCTCTTTCTCGATTCGGTTGCAAGCGCTGCTTAAACAGTTAGACACAGTGGCTTGGCGCTTTGTTCCCGGCGCTGGTCTGATTTTCCAGGACCCTCCATGCTACCCTGAGCTTTCCGGTTCGTGGAGATTTCGTTTGCAATCAAGCGCGTTTGTCATTGCTGTCTTCGAATTCGTTTTGCTGATCTTCTCTCTCAGCGTGCATGAGTGCGCCCATGCCTGGATGGCCTCGCGCCTGGGCGACCAGACCGCCCGCATGCAGGGCCGCATCACCCTCAACCCCATGTATCACATCGATCCCATCGGCACGCTGCTCTTCCCGGCAATCATGATTTTCGGGCCGCTGATCGGGTTCAGCATGTTTGGCGGGATGTTGGTGGGCTGGGCCAAACCCACCCCGGTCACCTTGCGCAACTTCCGCAAGATTGTCCGCGACGACAACCTGACGACAATGGCCGGGCCAGTCTCGAACCTGCTGATTGTGCTGGTCGCCTTTATCGGCATGGTGGTGCTGGCTCATGTTCTGCCCAACGGCCGCGAGGTCGTGATCGACTCCTTCATTGCCGCCCTCAGCCCGGGCGACCCGTATTCGCCGCATCCGCTGGTGCTGCTCTGCACACTGGCCATCCTGATCAACTTCTCGCTGTGCTTCTTTAACCTGCTGCCGATTCCTCCGCTCGACGGCAGCCACATCCTGCGCAACGCGCTGCCTTACAACGGTGTCCAGATCTACGACCGGATTCCGATGTGGGCGAGCTACCTGTTCATGATCTTCGTCGGGGGATTCATTCTGAGGATGCTGCTCAACCCGGCGCTCGAGATGGTCTATTTCGGGCTGAACCACCTTTAGTCCCCAGAACGGGTCATGGTGGCAATGTCCTGGGGTATCTCCGAATACCGGATCGGCTGTCGTGCCGGCGTGCTCGGGGAAGAAGGCCCTGGCGAAGATGGATGGAAAACTTCAGGTTGGGGATCTCGGCGCGACGGTCCCGGCTACCCCAACCCACTGCGGCCTTCTCCTCCCGCTACAATGAAATGTGCTCTTTTTCCCGGTTTTGCGGGGACAGGGCCGCATTCTCATGGCGTCATCCCGGAATCGACAAGAAAATGCCCGAACCCGCACTCTCCTCGTCCCGGCCGCGCGTCCTCAGCGGCATGCGCCCCACCGGCAAGCTCCACCTCGGCAACTACATGGGCGCCCTGGCCAACTGGGTCAAGCTGCAGGACCAGTACGATTGCTATTTCTTCATCGCCGACTGGCACGCGCTGACCTCGGACTACGCCGATCCCTCGCAGATTGAAGCCAACACCAAGGACGTGCTGCTCGATTATCTGGCCGCGGGCCTGGATCCGGAGAAGAGCGTCCTGTTTCTGCAAAGCAAGGTGCTGCAGCACTCGGAACTCTACCTGCTGCTGGGCATGATCACCCCGCTGAGCTGGCTGGAGCGCGTGCCCACCTACAAGGAGCAGCAGGAGAACCTGTCGAGCAAGGACCTGTCGAATATCGGCTTCCTGGGCTACCCGCTGCTGATGGCGTCCGACATTCTGATGTACCAGCCGCAGTTCGTTCCGGTGGGCAACGACCAGACCGCTCACGTGGAGCTGACCCGCGAGGTGGCGCGGCGCTTCAACCAGTTTTACAAGCTGGATGGCGTGGAAGTACTGCCCGAGCCCAAGGTGCTGCTGACCCCCTCGCCCAAACTACCCGGGACCGACGGCCGCAAGATGTCGAAGAGCTACGGCAACACCATCCTGATGACCGATCCCGAGCCGGTGGTGCGCCAGAAGCTCAAGACGATGGTCACCGACCCGGCCCGCATCCGCCGTACCGATCCGGGCGACCCGGACAAGTGCCCGGTAGGCGATCTGCACAAGGTGTTTTCCACAGCGGAGACACTGCTCAAGGTCTATGATGGCTGCCGGTCGGCAGGTATCGGTTGTATCGAATGCAAGGGCTGGGCGGCCAGCGCTCTGGTGCAGGTTCTGCAGCCTATTCAAGATCGCCGTGCCGGCTTTTCCGATGCACAAGTAGAGGAAATCCTGGAAACTGGGTCTAGCAGGGCCCGTGCCCGTGCCGAGCAGACGATGCAAGAGGTGCGGGCGGCCATGCACATGGGACCGGCGCCCAAAGGCGGCCGCTGATCGGGGAAGAGTGACCCGGCAGACCGGGGGCGGCTTGAACCGCGGGAGATGCCCATGCTCGAAAAGACGCTCCCGTGGTGGCGAAAAGCTCTCAACTACGCTCTGGGCGGAATCCGCTCGGGCTTTGGCCTGTTTTCCCGGTCCGCACGACCCCTGCCCATGCCCGAAGACTCGCGACCCACGTTGATTGACCCGCTCGATGAGAGCCTGGAAAAAGAAGAAACAGCATTGACCGATACTGCCGCTAATCCGCATGTTTTTCCCGCCGTCCCCGATATCGAACCCGCAACGGTCTCGGAGGCGGAGCCCACCCCGATTTTGCATCCTCCCGATCCGGTCTCCGCTGCTGATGCGCCGGAGCCGCTTGCGCCGACCGGGTCCATGGAAGAGCCGCCATCGAGCATCCCGGAGGGGCGGATCGAGGATAGCCCAGATTGCCCAACGAGCTCCGGAGGGGCGGCCGATTCAGGCGCAGAACTAGCCGAGCCGCTCTCGGAAACCGTCGTTGAAGCTCCGGAAGTTATGGAGCCTGCCGAGGTAGTGGAATCGGGTTCTTCGCCGATCGCGGCGCTTGAACCTGTTGACGAAGTCGAGGCCGCTTCCCAAGCTACAGAGGAGTCCGCGCCGCAAGAGATCCCGGATGAGCCTTCCCAGGCCGATTCGGAAGCTGAGGCCGCGGCCACCGTTGCGGGGGAGTCGGCCGCTGCCGGGATGCCTGCGGAACTGGAATCCGATTCGGCGGATTCCGAGCCAAATTCGAATCCAGCGGCCGAAGTGGTTGGGCGCTGCGAAAGCCCGGAGCCTGAGGTTCTCGATCCTGCCCCAAGTGCAAATCCGGAACCGGAGGCGGTTGGCGAAGATGCCACGGCAGCGATTGAGACGGGTGGCCTTCCAGAACATGAAATTGCGGTGGATACTCTGGGCGATTCTGTGCCCGATTCGATCCCTCTTGAAGAAGAGCAGAACGCGCAAGTTTCTGCGCCGATGGGAGCCGACGAGCCAATCCTCGCAGCACCCCAAGAGACAGCCCCACCGCAGGTGGCCGCACCTGGAGAAGTCACCCCGAAGGAGTTAGCCCCACCGCAGGTGGCGCAGGTGGTGCTGAAGTCGCACGATGACCAGGCGGACTTGTCGCCGTTCTCGATCATCGTGGACCATGTGTACGACGGGCCGCTCGATCTGCTGCTGGACCTGATCCGCAAGCAGGATATCGATATTTACGATATCCCCATTGCCAAGATCACCTCGCAGTTCCTGGCCTATGTGAACCAGCTCAAGGCCGGGGACGTGGACGTGGCGGGCGAGTTCATCTACATTGCCTCGCTGCTCATCCACATCAAGAGCAAGATGCTGCTGCCGCGGGCGGCCGCCGGCCCCGAAGATGCCGCCGAAGATCCGCGCCGCGAGTTAGTGGAGCGACTGCTGGAGCACGAGCGCTTCAAGAACGCCGCTCAGATGCTGCAGCAGAAACAGATGCTTGAGGCTGCCACCTGGTCCAATCCGGGGATCAGCGAGTTCAAGAACGATGCCGCCGTCGAGCCGGAGATCGCAGCCGACACGGTCGACCTGGTGCGCATCTTCCGGGACATTCTGGAGCGGGCCCGCAAGCGCCCGGTCATCAACATTGAGGAAGAAAGCGTGACCGTGGGGCAGATGATCCGTTTCCTGGCGCGCCGCCTCACCATGGAAGACAAGCCCATTGCGCTGCGCCGGCTGCTGAGCCATACTCGCTCCGAGCGCGCGCTGATCTCCATGTTCCTGGCGCTGTTGGAACTGGTCCGGCTGCAGGCTGTGCTGCTGCGGCAGGATCGGTCTTTCAGCGAGATCTTCATCAAGAAGCACACCGGCTTTGACGCCGTGATGAACGAAGGCCTGGCCAACGCCAAGGATGACTGGCGGTAGGGCGATTCAAACATTGTTCAAACGAGAGCTATGATTCCTTCTGGAGGCCTCACCATGGCTACCACCGCAAAGGTCATCTCAATTGGCACTTCCGCAGGCATCGTCTTGCCCGAGGAAGTCCTGGCAAAGTTGAATGTTGAAGAAGGCGACACGCTTTACCTCAACGAGACTCCAGCTGGTTTTCAGATAAGCCCGGTGGACGGGGAATTCGCCGCCAAGATGGCGGTTGCCGATAGCATCGTGCATCGCTACCGAGATGCCTTCAAAAGGTTGGCGGAATAGATGAAGGAGCCCGTTTGGATTCGTGAGATCGAAGCGCTCGCATTCCATGCCCAACAGATTTCCCTCTTTGGCGGGTCGGACGGGCTGCGCGACAGGGGACTCTTGGATTCGGCCTTGTCTCGGCCCAAAAACCTGTTCGTGTATGCCGAAAGAGAGCTGACACTTGCGGATCTGGCTGCATCCTATGCGGCAGGAATCTGCCGCAACCATCCCTTTATCGATGGGAACAAGAGGACTGCCATGCATGTCGCCTTGGTGTTCCTGGAGTTCAACGGGCGCGTTGTCACCGCCAGCCCGGAAGACGCCTATCTGACCTTTCTTGGTCTCGCTGCCGGCGAAATCACCGAAGAGGCGCTGGCCCATTGGTTCCAAAACAACACAGCTTCCCGCTGACCGGCCCCGAATTGTTCCAAGCTTAACCCTGCGTTATCGTCCAATTCACCCAACCGGTGTAGAATCAAGAAGGCAGAGCTGGCCCCAGATGGCTCGCCGATCAAGCAACTGCGCAAGATTGTAGTTGCTGGGGTTTTATGGACGCCTACTTATCCGGCTTTTGTCTCTCCTGGCACCGGCCATCCCCTTTGTATTCGCTCTCAGGCACTGTTTCCGATCGTCACTTCAGGAGGTCCAGGCGCCACCGGAATGTTTCCGGCCGCCTTGGAAACTTCTGATGGCCGATTTGGCGACGATCATTGAAGTCATGCCTGCAGAGGCCTCGGTTCTCGACCGGCGGCCCAACAGTAAACAAAGCAAGCGTGGCTTCGCCTTGTTTCTAGTGGCCCTGCTGGGCGCGGTCAGCTACATCTGCTTCCACGTGGCCAAAGACCTTGACGCGGTGACCATCAATGGGGTCTGGCCGTATTTTCTGTTGGCGCTGGCCCTGCTGATTGCGCTCGGTTTCGAGTTTGTCAACGGCTTTCACGACACCGCCAACGCGGTGGCCACGGTCATTTACACCCATTCGCTCGAACCCAACATTGCCGTGGTCTGGTCGGGAATTTGCAACCTGGCCGGGGTGCTTGCTTCCAGCGGAACGGTGGCATTCGCCGTGATTACGCTGCTGCCGGTCGAACTCATCCTGCAGGTCAGCTCCGGCGCCGGCTTCGCCATGGTCTTCGCGCTGCTGATCGCCGCCATTCTGTGGAATCTGGGCACGTGGTGGTTCGGTCTGCCCGCCTCCAGCTCCCACACTATGGTCGGCTCCATCATGGGCGTCGGCTTGACCAACCAGTTGCTGAACCCCCACACCGGCACTTCGGGGTTGGACTGGGAACAGGCCCTGAAGGTCCTCAAGGTCCTGCTGGTTTCCCCTTTGGTCGGGTTCGCCTGTGCCGCAGCCTTGCTGCTGCTTTCTAAAGCGATCACCAACACCCGGTGGGCCAGAAGCCAGGCAAACAACTATCTGGATCATTGCAATGAACCCGTCTGGGCATTGGCCTTTGCTGTTCCGGCAGGCATTGTAGCCACCGCGTTTTTGAACCTGATCTGTTGGCTCCTTGACCCCGTTTATAGCCCGCTATGGTCGTTTTTGCGCGGAATCGAAGCCTGGAAGGCCCCGCTTGGGTTGATTTCGGTTGTGCTCGCGTTGAGCGTGGCAGCCCATTTCGTTCTTGCCATGTGCAGCCGGTTCGTGTTGAAGCACGGCCGTGTGCTGTTTGAAGCGCCCAAGGACAATGAGCCGCCACCCTTCGCCATTCGCGCGCTGATGGTGATCACCTGCACCGGGGTCAGCTTCTTCCACGGTTCCAACGACGGGCAAAAAGGCATGGGCCTCATCATGCTCATCCTGATCGGCACCGTACCTACCGCTTACGCGCTCAACCATGCTGTGACGGCCAACGACATGCAGACTTTCATCGCCTCATCGGAGCAGGCGGTGCACATCCTCGACCGGTATGTGAGCAAGAGCGTGACGCTGAGCGCCGACCCTCGTACCGAGGTCACCAACTACATTCGTACCAAGCAACTGCAGCCGGATACCGTTCTGGCCCTGCGAGAACTGGTTGGGAACCTGGACCGGGAAGTGGTTCAGTACAAGGCGTTCAAGTCCGTTCCCGCGCAGGATCAGACCAACGTGCGCAACGACATGTATGTGGCCAGCGAGGCTATCCGGCTGCTGCAGAAGGGCAACAACCCGGCGTTCACGACCCAGGAAAGCGCATCTCTGGCCAACTTCAAGAGCAAGCTCGACAAGGCCACCAAGTTCATCCCCGACTGGGTGAAGGTTGCCGTGGCATTGGCTTTGGGGCTGGGAACCATGGTGGGCTGGAAGCGGGTGGTGATCACGGTGGGCGAGAAGATCGGCAAAGACCATCTGACCTACGCGCAGGGCGCTACGGCCGGTTTGGTGGCCATGGGCACCATCTTTGCCGCCAACACCTTCGGGCTGCCGGTCAGCACCACGCATGTGCTCAGTTCAGGCGTAGCCGGCACCATGGTGGCGAACGGCAGCGGGCTACGCATCTCCACTGTGCGTAATATCGCCGCGGGCTGGGTTTGCACCCTTCCTGCCGCGGCGGTGCTCTCTGGCTTGCTTTACTGGCTGTTTCGCTCCATCGCGTAGAGCATCGGGGTAGGTTTCGAGAGGGCGTCCGGTTTTTGCCGGGCGCCTTTTTCGGCTCTTGAGGCCGTTTATGGCTGAATAATCTCTCTCCTTCCCGCTGCAATTTATCGCCCTTTAACTTTTCTCGTATATCCATTGCAGGGACTGGGCATCCATGTCCGGCGAAGTCCTGTACCAAAAATCTATCTCAAGTTTGGAGCTACACCGATGTCCGATCTCGCAGCCGTAATTGAAACTCGATCCCCTTCAGCAGCAATCTTAGACAAGAAAATGAAGAAGTCTCACGCGATGATCAGCGGAGGCGTGGTGTTGATCGCTCTGGTGATCGGCTTGGGGTTCATCGGCTTCAACATTTTCCAGGACTTCAACGGTGTGGTGATTCCCAGCATCTGGCCCTATCTGCTGCTGGTCTTTGCATTGCTGATCGCGCTTGGCTTCGAGTTCGTGAACGGTTTTCACGATACGGCCAATGCGGTGGCGACGGTGATCTACACGCACTCGCTGGACCCCAATATTGCCGTGGTCTGGTCGGGGCTGTGCAACCTGTGCGGTGTGCTGGTTTCGTCCGGAGCAGTGGCCTTCTCGATCATCACGCTGCTGCCTGTGGAGTTGATTCTTCAGGTGAGCGCCGGCGCCGGTTTCGCCATGGTGTTTGCGCTGTTGATCGCAGCCATTATCTGGAACCTCAGCACCTGGTGGTTCGGCCTTCCGGCTTCCTCTTCGCACACCATGGTCGGCTCCATTATTGGCGTGGGCATTGCCAACCAGCTGATGAGCATCCACACCGGGACCTCGGGCGTGGATTGGGAACAGGCCACTAAAGTCTTCAAGGTACTGCTGATTTCGCCGCTGATCGGCTTCGGCGCGGCCGCGCTTCTTCTGCTGCTTTCCAAGGTGTTCATCCTGACCAAATGGGCCAAGGGCCTGGCGGTCAAGTTCGATGCCAACCACAAGAAGCTCTCGTGGGCAGTTCCGGTTGTTGTGGTGACCGGCGTCGTCGGCGCCTATGTGCTGAGCTTCGTCGCACCTCTGATTCTGGGTATGTTCGGACCGCTGCTGGCCATCTGGGCGCCGATCAAGCAATTCGGATCGAACCCGCTTGGACTGGGCGTCCTGACGCTGCTGGTAGGCGTGGCTGGGCTCTATACCCTGGCCCTGTTTGCCCGGATCATCATCGACAATGCCGATGTTCTGTTTACGGCGCCAAAGGGCAATACGCCTCCACCGTGGCCGATTCGCGCTCTGCTGGTGTTTACCTGCTCCGGCGTCAGCTTTGCTCACGGTTCAAACGATGGGCAGAAGGGCATGGGCCTGATCATGCTGATCCTGATCGGAACCGTCCCCACCGCTTACGCGCTCAACCACGCAGTCACCGGGCACGACATCCAGGTCTTCATCGCTGCCTCGGAGCAGGCCGGGCACATTCTGGACAGCCATGTGGACAAGCAGGGCATTCTGGGCAACGACGCCCGGTCGGAGGTCACCGACTATATCCGCACCAAGGAGATCAAGCCCGACACGATTCTGGCACTTCGCGAGCTGGTCAAGGACCTGGAAGGCGACGTAGTCGTCTACAAGCAGTACAAGTCGGTTCCGGCTAATCAGCAGGCCAACGTCCGCAACGACATGTACGTAGCCAGCGAAGCCATTCGCCTGATGCAGAAGAACCACAACCCGGCCTTCACGGCTGAGGAGACCAAGGGCTTGGCGGCATACAAAGCCACAGTGGACAAGGCAACCAAGTTCATTCCTGCCTGGGTGAAGGTAGCAGTAGCTTTGGCACTGGGCATGGGAACCATGGTCGGCTGGAAACGCATTGTGGTGACCGTGGGCGAAAAGATCGGCAAGGAGCATCTGACCTACGCCCAGGGCGCCTGCGCCGAGCTTGTGGCCATGTGCACGATCTCGGCTGCCGACAATTTCGGTCTACCAGTGTCGACCACGCACGTCCTCAGTTCGGGCGTGGCCGGCACCATGGCTGCCAACGGGAGCGGCCTGCAGATGTCCACCATTCGCAACATCGCGGCAGCCTGGGTCTTGACTCTTCCTTCCGCAGCGCTGCTCTCCGGCTGCCTTTTCTGGGCTTTCCGGCAATTCACTCACTAGAGTGCCTTCGCACCGCCGGAGCGCGAGGTTTTCTCTTGCGCTCCGGAGGGACGAGTGAAGCAACCGTCCAGGAATGCAACAATTAAACAGAATTCCTCCTAGTTTTTGGGCGCCCGGTACTTTGGGGCGCCGTTTTTCTGCTCCGACTGGGGTCGCTCAGGCCCAAAACGGCGCAGGCAATCTGCATTTCCGGTACGATACTTGAGGTACCTATTGCAGAATGAGTCTCAAAGCCAAGCTTGAAGCTGTCATCTACGCCGCCGAGGAGCCAGTAACCCTGGCCCAACTCGCCGCCCTCTTTACTGCCGACGCCCTGGAGTGGAAGGCGGAGCAGGCGGCGGTGTCTGCGGAAATGGATGCCGACGCCAACCAGTCTTCCGGCGCCGCCGACCACGCGCATCTGCTCACCCGTGAATTCGACTACCTGGAACTGGAGAACACGGCCCCGGTAGATAGCGAAACCAATCAGCGCGGTACCGCCGATCCTGAAGTTTCCGAATCGCCCGCGGAATGGGTTACGCCGCCCGCAGCCGAGGCAAGCCCCGCTGAACCAACCGCCGCTGAGCAAGAATCCCTGCAGGAGCCTGAGACGGCGGCAGAGCTTCCGGCTGAAGATGCACTTCCAGCAGCCGGAACCGATACCGAACCGGAAGGCCGCCGGCTTGCGCGCGTTCGCGACCGCGAAGTAAGAGGCGTGATTCGCAAGCTGCTCGACGAGCTGATCGCCGACTACGCTTCCGACGAGCGCGGCATCGAAATCCGGGAAATTGCAGGCGGGTTTCGCATGGCCACGAAGCCGGAATGCCACGACGCCGTCCGCGCTTTCGTGAAAAGCCTCAAACCGGTTCTCAAGCTCTCCCTGCCCGCCTTGGAGACCCTGGCCGTGATCGCCTACAAGCAGCCCGTCACCGCTCCTGAAGTCAATGAGATTCGCGGCGTGGATTCTTCGGGCGTCTTCGGGTCGCTGCTAGCCCGCAAGCTCATTGCCACCGCCGGCCGCAAGCAGGTGATCGGCCGCCCGATTTTGTACAAAACCACCCGCGAATTCCTGCTCCGCTTCGGTCTGAAGGACGTTGCCGAGCTGCCTTCTATGGAGGAATTCGAGAAGATGGCGGCCATCGAACTGGATGAGCCAGAACCGACATCCGGAGGCAATTCAGCCTCCGCACCCACTCTCAGCCTGAGCGAGGAACTGGAAGAAGCCGAAGGCGAACAGCCGGACGACGAGCTCCTGAATCTTGCCGCTGAGACTTCACAATCCACCGAGACCGACGCGACGTCGGCCAGTCACGAACCCCCAACCCCCGCTGAGGCTGCGCCTGCTGCGCCTCCCTCCATTGAGCAGGCAGAAACTGAGAATTCGCCCCATGGCCAAGAAATCCGCCAAGACTAAAGCAACCGAACTAGAGCCCGAAACCATTCAACCTGAATCTGCCACCACACCGGTCGCAGTTCCGGAACCCGTGATTGCCGACCCCATTGGGGACGAGACCGACGGCGAAGCAGCCACCACGCTTGCCGCCGAGGCCGGCCCGGAAA
The DNA here is from genome assembly GCA_964560845.1 of uncultured Occallatibacter sp. Lineage (GTDB taxonomy): Bacteria > Acidobacteriota > Terriglobia > Terriglobales > Acidobacteriaceae > Telmatobacter. The sequence goes on from CAZLMY010000018.1 coordinate 19,841, forward strand.
CCCCGGCCGAGATCGAACCGGCAGAAGACGAAGCACTTGCCGAAGCGGAGGTTGAAGACGGTCCTAACGCCGAAGATGACGACTCTGAAGAAGAGGAGTCCGAGGACTACGACGAAGAGGAAGACGAAGAGGAAGATGAGGACGACGAAGACGACGAGGAAGACGACGAGGAAGAAGATGAAGAATTAGACGAAGAGGGCGAAGAGGAAGAAGACTTCGACGAGGATGAGGATTCCGACGAGGAAGACTCAGAAGACGAAGAGGTAGAAGAGGGCGTAGCGGAAGACGACGAATCGGAAGGCGAAGAAGAGGCCGACCCCGAATTCAGCCCCAAACCGCGTCCTCCCGCCAAGCTAGAGCGTCTGCAGAAGATCCTGGCCCAGGCCGGCATCGCCAGCCGCCGCAAGGCCGAGGAGATGATTGAGCAGGGTCGCGTGCAGGTGAACGGCAAGATTGTTACCGAACTGGGCACCAAGGCCGATGCCGGCAGAGACCACATCCGCGTGGATGGCAAGCTGCTGCAGGGGGCCGAGCGTCTCCGCTATTTCGTCCTCAACAAGCCCAAAGGCTTTGTGACCACGGTCAAGGACCCCGAGGGCCGGCCCACGGTCATGCAGTTCTTTGAGAAGATGCGCGAGCGTCTCTACCCAGTCGGCCGCCTCGATTACATGAGCGAAGGCTTGCTGCTGGTGACCAACGACGGCGAACTGGCCAACCGCCTGACCCGTGCCGCTGCGGGCGTTGAAAAGACTTATCTGGTGAAGGTGGCGGGTCAACCCACTGAAGACGAACTCGACCTGCTGCGCGGCGGTGTCAGCATTGAACGCGGCAAGCCCGGAACCCCCAGGGTCCGCACTTCGCCGGCCCGCATCCGCCAAGTCCGCCAGGGAGACAATCCCTGGTATGAAGTGGTGCTGATCGAGGGCCGTAACCGTGAACTGCGCAAGATGTTTGAAGAGATCGGTCACTTTGTCGAGAAGATTCGGCGCGTCGGCTACGGCCCGCTGGTTCTTGACCAGGAGCCCGGCAACCTGCGCGAACTGGATGCCAATGAGCTCGACTTGCTGCGCAAGGCGGCCGACGGCAAACTCCGCACTCCCAAGTCGAAGGAAATTCGCCGCCGCAATATCACCGACGCTCTGCCGACGGTCAACCCGCGCTCCGCTACCAGCTCACGGCCGGTGAAGCCCTTCCGTACCGCACCGGCCACCGACTACCGCTCCAAGCGGTCTTTCGAGACCGGCTCATCTGAGCGTCCGGCCCGTCCGGCCGGTGGGGAAGGCTATCGCCCCGCAGCAGGCCGTCCTGCCGACAGCCGTACCGCGGCGCGCGGCCCGGCCGGTTCGTCGGCCCGTCCCTTTGCTCGGCCGAATTCAGATAGGCCCGGTTCCGATCGGCCGCGGACGGACCGTCCCGCTGGCCGCTCCTTCGGCACCTCCAGGCCTGCTCCCGGCGGCTTCGCGCCCCGGGAGCCGTGGAAGAAAGATGACCGTCCCGGCCGTCCTCCCGCGCGCTTCGATGCAGCAACTCCCGGCGAAGAGCGTCCCTCGGCGCCGAGGCCTTATACCGAGCGTCCCTCCACTGGCCGCACTTTCGGTGCCAAGCCGGCGGGCCGCCCTTACGGTGACCGGCCTTCGGCTCCTCGCTCCTTTGGCGACAAGGCAGCGGGTAAGCCTTACGGCGACCGACCAGCCGCAAAGCCTTTTGGCGACAGGCCTGCTGGAGCCGGGCGTCCTTTCAGCGACCGGCCTTCATCGGATAAGCCGGCCTGGAAGAAGCCGGGGTCGGACGACCGGTTCGGCTCCAAGCGGCCCGCCGCGCCGCGTCGGGATGTTCCGAGTTTCGACGACGATCTGGGTCCGGTGAAACCGCCGAACCTTCATATCGAGGAAGTGCCCCAGTCGGAGCAGAGGGAACAACGCAGCAGCCGTCCCAGCGGGGCCCGTCCTTATTCGGCCCGTCCCCGCACAGGTGGCGACCGGCCCAACAATTCCGGCAGCCGCCCCTCGTACGACCGTCCTAGTTCAGGCGGTGACCGACCCGCGTATAACCGTCCCAACGCTGGCGGGGACCGCTCCAGCTCGTATTCGCGGCCTCCACGGCCCGAAGGCGGCATGGCTCGGCCCTTCACCACCAGCAGCGGCATGCCGCGCGCCGGTGGCGCACGACCCAGCAGCAAGCCGGGTTCGTCTTCCAGCCGCCCCTATGGCTCCGGAGCGCGTTCCGGCTCCGGTTCGTACGGCGCCGGCCCGCGCACGGGCTCAAGCTCCAGGCCGCCTTCCAGCGGGGGACGTTCGTTTGACCGTCCTTCCACCGGCTACAACCGCCCTGCCGGCGGCGACTCCGACGGGCCCAAGCGGTCGTTCCCGAGCAGGGAAGGCTCGTTCTCGCCCCGCCCGCCCCGGCCCGAAGGCGGCTCCAGCTCACGTCCCACGAGCGGAGGCAGCTGGAAGCCGAAGCCCAGCTTCGGCGGTCCCACGCGGCCTTCGTCCGGCGGTCGCTCCAAGCCGGGAGGATTCTCCAAGTCGGGCTTCAAGGGTAAATCGTCAGGCTTTGGCTCGCGTCCCTCGGGCAAGCGCCCCGGCGGCGCGCCGGGCGGCAAGAAGCGCGGCTAATTCGGCACTTTCTTTGGAGTGGCCAGGCTGGCCACTCCAAAGAAACTACCATCCAAAGCATTGATTTCTCTCGTGCAGGTCTATTGTTCTTGACGGACATTCAGGGCTAATACCGCTATAACTTATTTGTTGTCTATTCGATAGGATGACAACCCAGGAGGGTAACAGCCTTCTTGAAAGCCCTCTAACCGCTTTCCTTTTCCTATTGTGCGGGTTTCAGCGGTAAGCCCATGGACTAGACTGCTGCTATCATGCGGAACTCAATATTTGGGATTCTGTTCTTTGCCGTCCTGGCGATTTTCTGCGTGCAGGCCGTAAATGCCGCGGATGCGACCGCCAAGTTGCAGCAAGCCCGGCAATTGCTTACCGGCGATCACAAAGACACGGACGCGGCGAAGAAGCTGCTGCTCGACGTGGTGCAGGCTTCCGACGCAGCGCGAGACCCGGATTCCCTGTTCTGGGCCTGCATCTATCTTGGCTACATTGAAGATCGCGCCAAGAACCGCGACACGGCCATTGGCTGGTACCAGAAGGCCGCCGCGGTGAGCGGCGCCGACCCGGCTGTCGCGTACATGGCGGCCTTCGGCATGAAACAGCCGCTGGTGTGGATCCGCCATCTGGACTCCGACAGTGCGCGCGCCGAGAAAAAAGCAGCCGAAACGCGGAAGCCACCGGCGCAACCCGATCGCGGCGGCAAGGCGTATATCGCCAAGGATCCGCCGGACCTGGCCCTCGCCACCAATCTTTCAGCCAAAGAGCGGCGGGAAAACTTCGAAGCCCTCTGGAGCACGATCGACGCCTATTACGCCGATTTCCAGTTGAAGTCCATCGACTGGCAGCAGGTGGGGCGGCGCTACCTGGCCCGGCTCGACTCCATCAACAGCGACGAAGACTTCTATTTCATGATGTTTCAACTCGTGAACGAGCTGAAAGACACGCATTCCTGGCTGAATAACTACCATCCGCCGCCTTTATCCACGGTGCGTGGGATGCCGACAGATCTCTTCGGAGATCGCCCGTTTGTGGTTGCGGGCGACAAGGCGGGTTGGGAAGTGCTGGCCGTCGATGGCATGACCATTCCCGAAAGGATCGAGTCGCTGCGACCCTTCCTTTCTGCCCGCTCGTCGGACCGGGCATTTCGCCGCGAGGCAGCTCAAGCGCTGCTGGCAGGGAAGGCCACAGATACCGTCAGCGTCAAACTGCGCTCGCCGCAGGGAGAAACCGAAACGCTCACGCTGCCTCGCGGAGGCCGGTTTGTTCCCGCGCCGTCGCCACAAGTCTCGATCGTCCTGACCAAGCAGAAATTCGTCGATTTCGGGCGATATCCTTCGGGGCTCGGCTACATTCGCATCCGCTCGTTCGACGGGCACGAAGACATCACCAGGGAATTCGATAGCGCTCTGGACTCGCTGCGCGACACCGCCGGTCTGCTCCTCGACATCCGCGACAACCGGGGAGGCAACGGCCACAGCGAGATTGTCGGGCGCTTTCTGCACAAAGACACATTCGTGGGCTACAGCTATATCAAGAATGGGACAAAGCACGATCAGTTAGAGAGACGGAGAGATTCGATCGAGCCCAGAAAGTGGGAATATACGCAGCCTGTCGCCTTGCTTGTGAACGACTCCACCGGCAGCGCCGCCGACCTGTTCACGCGCGGGATGCGGGCCGCGCCGCGGGTCACGGTGATCGGAACCACCACGCACGGCAACCTTTCCGGAGTGCTTGTTTATGCTGTGCTTCCTTGCGGCTTGGTGGTGCGCATCTCGAACGGCTATCTCAGCGACACCAAAGACCGCTCCATCGAATTCAACGGCAACGTTCCAGATATTGTTGTCGAGACCGGCATTCAGGATTACCTGCAGGGTCGCGACCCGGTACTGGAGCGAGCCAGCGAGGTGTTGCTGACGAGCGCAGAGCGATCGAGCAAGTAAGGGGATGGCCGTGATAAGGCAAGTGCCCTGTCTCTAAAGTTGATAAAAAAACAGAGGGTGAGCCCAGGGCCACATGCCAGTCGGGAGATTATTCAACTGGAAGCTGATGAGTGGCCGGTGATACATGAGCTGCCCGACTTAGCTTTTGGCTGGGGCGACTAGACCGTCACAAGGTCGCGAAACCGGTGTTTGACTTCATCCACCCAGGCCGCATATCGCAAACGAAGGTGCTCAGGATACCTAGTAACGACTGCCGCTTCTGCTAGACGAACATATTCTTCGGAATCAGTCCTACTGCCGAGGAGGAGTTTGTGCAGTGCTGTGTAAATGAGACGACGTCCAGATGAATTGGCACCATACCCGCGCATCATTGGATAGCACCAGAACAACTCCCAGTCTTTCCGCTGAAGCTGCGAAAGCGCCGACTCCGGGTTAGTGAAAATGTCGAGCCAGCCAAGACCGGAGCCGACCAAGGCCGTAGAAGCATCCTCGAGCGCGTCAAACGCGGTCCTTGCCTTCCTGCAGGTCCGTGTTTCAGGCGCGAGCCAATTCGATATGTGGCATTCATTGACGATAGGTCTCGGCTCTCCCATTCGGTTCTTCCTCACAAGCCCATCCTCACGCAACAATGGCCAGAAAACGCCGACTCCAACCCGGAAGAGATCAACTGGCAGATCCAAGGTTTTGCATTCGCATTGATCCATTGGCAAAACTTCCACTACCGCGACAACGTCCCTGGAAATTCTGTGCGCAAGGCGGTCGGTGAACTCGGAGAACCCGGCGCTTTTCAACATCGGCCAGAGTTGCTTTCGGGGTGAAACAAGAATTGGTTCATCTTGCGTGCGAATTGGATCCGCGGGCTGCGACTCTCTAGGCACCCAAATTGGACCGTTGAGGCAGGTGCGGCCCGTCATCGAGTTCTCGGCACAAACTGGGGTTGGCCGAAACGTGCCCAACCGTTTCCACAACTCGCCCATTTCGGCGGCGTATCTCTCTTCTCCCAGTCGGCCACTCTGGATGGTTGAGAAATCCAGTATGGTTCCGGCGGTTCGGTTCAAAGAGTCGAGAGCGTTCTTGGCGGAGTGTTGAGTCTGCGAACTCTGATGCTGCAGCAGAAGCAAGACACTATTCAGCAGGTTCCAATTGTAGGAACCGGGGCGGCCAGGAGCATCTAGAAATGGCGTGGAACTGGACTCCTCGGCGCGCCGCATTCTGCTGAGTGCGCTGTCCAGATCATTGTTGGCCTTGAACCAAAGTGGGGCAACTTCGCTGCACAAATACTTGAGCTCGTTGAGGACTGGCGCGGTGGTCCTGCCCTCGGGATCGATGTAGAAAATGTCCTCGCGTTCAAACCCGTCCACCTGCGTACGCTTCCTCAACTCACTGCGAAAGGAACATTCGTATTCAAATGGCTGAAGGCGACCCATCCTGTCGTGCCTTACGCGATATTCTCCAGGGGACCCCATCACATAGACCCCAAGCCTTGGCGTGAACGAGTAGGTCGTGCATCCGAGCCCCCCTGCCAGGTACGAGTTGAAGGACTGGAAGCTGACTACGTTGATGAAGGGGGCCTTGTAGGCATAGGCGCTCCGAGAGTCGAAGACACTGAACCCCTGGTCGCGCAGAATCGGCCACACCTCAGAGCGAATTAGCTTGTTTATCGCTTTGCTGTCCATTTGGAGAGGCCATTATCTCAGGAACCTTAGGGCGATGAAAAGGTTGTTGGTGTATCGCCTCCAATCCGGAAGCGAAGTCATTCTTGGTGTTTCATATTGACTTGGTATGGAAGGCTGCAGTTGGGTTTCTCTCACCTTGACTCGGCGCTGGCAGACCTAGCGGACTGAACCATCGAGATCATGGGTCAACAACCATTGAGCTGTTGCCCCTGCTGCGTCCGGTCTGGGGGCCGTGCTTTCCCAGGTCCCCAAAAGCGAGGGACCTGGGGCACCCACTTTGCGCGGATTCACGCATAGCTCAGGGCCTTAGAACCTGTATAAAAAACTGTTCAGCAGCGGGCGATAAGCCCCAAGAGCGCGTCCGTCAGGGGCTAAAGCCCTTCCTGTTTTCAGCCACTTGCGGCACAACTGAAGTCGTGCCCTTTCACACCAGGAGGAGTTTCTATACAGCTCCTTCGATGTCCACTTTGCGGATTCACGCACAGCCCGGGGCGTTAGATACCCATTTGCGTGGATTCACTCATCGCTTGGGACCCGCTGCGCTAGCCGAGTTGGACCTTTCCCGTTCCTTGAAGAGTAAAAACGTGATCTCCGTCACAATTTCACCTTGCCAGCCACTTCTCTCCAGTGACCCAGCCTTTCCACCCCAGCGGAGGCTATGGGATCTCCAGGACATCGACCCCGACTTCGAGAAAAGCGACTCCGGTTTGACCCGGCTTTTCTGGCAATGAAGCAACAGCCGCCCCGCGTCGCGGCCCACAACCAACCTCCATCCTCTTGGGAGCAGTGAAAAATGAAGCGAGTTCGTCTACCAGGTTTTCTGGTTCTGTTTGCCTTGCTGTTGCCTGTGCCGGCCGCTCATGCGGCTGCGCCAACCGTTACCGTCAGCCCCGGCTACACCAACCTGGGCGTGAATTCCACCTTGCAGTACACCGCCGTGGTGACCGGGCTGACCAACACCGCCGTGAAGTGGGAAGTGAATGGAGTCGTGGGCGGCAACGCCACCATCGGCACCATCTCCCAAACCGGCCTTTATCATTCTCCGGCCGCGATTCCCACGGTCAGCACCCTGGTCGAGGCGCTTGCCTCCGACGGCAAGACCATGGGCGTGGAGTATGTGAACATCGAGCCCAACGGGCCCACCATCCTCTCCATCAGCCCAAGTCCCATTCCTCTGGGCAATCCGACGCTCACCGTCACCGGCTCGGGATTCAAGCCGGGGGCCACCATCCAGGTGAACGGCAACAACATGAGCACGACCTATGTGAACCCCACCACGCTGGCCGCGGGCATCTATCAGTACACCGCGGGAACCGGCACGGTGCAGGTCACCAACCCCGGCACACTCTGGGGACCGGCGTTCACTGTCACCTTCGTGGCCCCGCAGGCGATTTCGCCCACTTCGGCCTCGGTCAAGCTGAGCAAGACCCAGCAGTTTACCTCCGCCGGCGCTACCAGCTGGACTACGACGGCCGGCACCGTCTCCGCTGCCGGCTTGTACACCGCTCCGTCCACCATGCCTGCTTCCAGCACCGTGACGGTGACCGCGACAGGCCCCGGTGGCTCGGCCAGCGCCAAAGTGACCCTCTCCGCATTGGTGCCACAGGCCATCGCGCCCACCTCCGCGCAGGTAAAGCTGGGCCAGACGCAGCAGTTCACCTCGGCCGGGGCCACTAGTTGGACAGCGAGCGCCGGCAGCATCTCGTCGACCGGGCTTTACACCGCTCCGGCGGCCATGCCGGCCTCTACCGCGGTCACTGTTACAGCGAACGGGCCCGGCGGCGCGGCCAGCGCGGCTGTGACCCTGGCGCCGCTGCCTCCGCAGACCATTTTGCCCGCCGCTGCGACTCTCGACCTGGGCGCGACGCAGCAGTTCACCTCGGCCGGGGCTACCAACTGGATAGCCAGCGTCGGTACCGTGAGCGCCACTGGTCTTTACACCGCGCCCGCGGCCTGGCCGGCATCGGGAATCGCCACGGTAACCGCGACCGGCCCCGGCGGCTCGGCTTCGGCAACGGTTACGGTGGTCAACAGCAAGCCCACCACGATTCTGCCGGCGACAGTGAACCTGCTTCTGAGCGCGACGCAGCAGTTCACCACCACGGGTGGCACAACCTGGGCGGCCAAGTACGGTTCCGTCACGGCGACAGGACTCTACACCGCGCCCGCAGCCATGCCCGCGGGCTCCTCCGACACCGTCACGGTGACCGGTCCCGGTGGCTCGGCAACGGCTTCCATCACGCTGGTTCCTCCCACGCCGGTCATCACGGCGGTGGGCAACAATGGGCAGATCCCTCTGGGCATCTTCTCTACGTCGATCACCGGCAGCGGCTTCAACGCAGGCTCGATTGCCTATCTAAACGGCGCGGCGCTGTCGACAACCTATAACTCCGCCGGCTCGTTGACGGCTGTCGGGATTGGCAGCCAGTCTGGAGCCGCCGCGGTCACGGTGGATAACGGCGCAATCGCTTCGGCAGCCTTCATGGTGCAGGTGGGCGTGCCCAATGCGCAGGTCAGCGCCGCGGCGGCTCGCCGGTTCCTGGAGCAGGCAGCCTTTGGCCCTACCCCCAACGACGCGGCAACCGTGCAGCAGGTCGGATTCCAGGCATGGCTCAACAATCAATACAGCATGGGCCAGATCTCCAACTACAACGCACTGGCCGGCAGCAGTCAGGGAGGGTTGGCGCAACAGTTCCTGGTGAATGCCGTTGAGAATCCCGATCAATTGCGGCAGAAGGTTGCCTTCGCGCTGAGCCAGATCTTCGTGACGTCCATCAACACGATCATCTGGAACGACTCGATGGTTCCCTACGAACAGATGCTGCAGGCTGACGCTTTCACCAACTACCGCCAGATTCTGGAAGACGTCACGCTGAGCCCGACCATGGGCCAGTATCTGAACATGGCCAACAATGCCATGGCCGATCCGGCAACCGGGACAGTGGCAAACGAGAACTACGCTCGCGAAGTGATGCAGCTATTCACCATCGGCACCACCATGCTGAACGAGGATGGGACGCCGCAGTTGGATAGCAATAACCTGCCGGTGCCCACTTATACGCAGGCTGCGATCGGCGAGACAGCGCGCGTGTTTACGGGTTGGACCTATCAGCCCAGCTCCGGCCCGCTGGAGTGGAACGACTACATCAATCCGGCCGGTCCCATGATGGCGTACCCAGCCGAGCACGACTTCGGGTCGAAGACTCTGCTGAACGGACATGTAGCGCCCGCGGGACTGAGCCCGCAGGCGGACCTGGATGGCGCGCTGGATAACATCTTCAACCACCCCAACGTGGGCCCGTTCGTGGGCAAGTTGCTCATCCAGCACCTGGTGAAGAGCAATCCCAGCCCGGCCTATGTGGGCCGTGTTGCGGCGGCCTTTGCCAACAACGGCAACGGTGTCCGTGGTGACATGAAGGCGGTCATCACGGCCATTCTGCTCGATCCGGAAGCCCGCGCCAACGATAACGGCGGCAACGACCAGCCCAACGACGGCCACTTGCAGGAGCCCATTCTGTATATTGCCGGGCTGGTTCGCGCCTTTGGCGGCACCATGACCAACCAGAACTACTTTGGCTGGGACCTGGTGAATATGGATCAGGATCTGTATAACGCGCCCAGCGTATTCAACTACTATTCGCCGTCGTTCACGCCGCCTGGCAGCACGGTGCTGGGGCCGGAGTTCCAGATCGACACGCCGGATAGCGCTGTGTATCGCGCCAACATGACGGCCAACCTGTTCAGCTCCTGGAGCAACCCCGTCATGAACTATGGCCCGGGGACCAACATCGACATGACGCCATACCTTGCGCTGGCTTCGAATCCGGCGAACCTGGTGGCCGCACTCGATCTGACCCTGACCCACGGCGTGATGCCCGCGCAAATGAAGTCGGACATTGTGGCCGCGGTAACCAACGACACCAACGGCAACCTGTCGCGCGTGTTGACTGGAACGTGGCTCATTGTGTCTTCCAGCTACTACAACGTGTGGCACTAGGAAGAAGACGGTGTGGTTCGGTAGCGATTCTTGGAGAGGTGCCGGCGAGGACGCCCGCACGACAGCCGGCCGGGAGGCCGGCGCTACATTCGGTTCCGGCACGGCTCAAGCCGTGCTCTTTCAAAAACGAGGAGATTCGAGATGATTATTCGTTCAAGACGCGATTTCTTGCGGGACGCCATCAAGACCGTTTCCGCGGTCGGCGCGCTGGGCATGATGTCGAAGTTCGGCCAGATGAATGCCTTCGCGGCCAATCCAGGCTCCGGCTACCAGGCGCTGGTGTGCATCTTCATGACCGGCGGCAACGACGGCCACAACACCGTGATCCCCATCAGCACCGCGCAGCAGAACTTCAACCTCTATCAGGCAGGCCGCGCCGGCATGGGCCTCTCCCAGAGTTCGCTATTGCCCATCCACAACGGGAGCGACGTCTACGGGCTGCACCCGTCCCTGCCCGAGATTCAGGGCCTCTACAACGCCGGGCACGCGGCGGTGCTGGCCAACGTGGGCATGCTGGTGAAGCCCATCGATGCCGCGATCTACAACACCAACAACAGCTCCATCATTCCCAACGCGCTGTTCTCGCACTCCGACCAGCAGAGCCAGTGGCAGTCTTCCATTCCCACCGGCCTGGGCAGCACCGGGTGGGGCGGGCGCATGGCCGACCTGATGCAATCGCAGAATGCCGGCGCAACCTTCCCCTCAACGACCTCGATGAGCGGAGCGACGCTGTTTCTGACCGGGCAGGATACCTTTGCCGCCAATGTCCCTGGCGGTTCGGCGACCTTGCTCGATACTGTGAATGCGGCGCGGGCCGGGGGAATGCAGCAGTTGTTGACCTTCGATAACGGTCTGCAACTGGTGCAACAGGCCAACGACACTCTGACGCGCGGGGTGAACTACGCCAATGCGCTCAGCGCCGCGCTGGCCAGCTCTACCCTCAGCACACAGTTTCCGCTCACCGGCTCAGATGGCTCGCCCAATAACCTCGCCATGCAGTTGCAAACCGTGGCGCGCATCATCAAGGTGCGCAGCACGCTGGGCCTGTCGCGCCAGATCTTCTATTGCAACATCGATGGCTTCGACACCCATGGCGGGCAATTGGCCATCCAGGCATCGTTGTTGCAGCAACTCAGCCAGGCAGTGCTGGCCTTCTACCAGGCCACGCAGGAGCTGGGCGTAGATCAAAACGTGACCACCTTCACGGCTTCGGAATTCGGGCGCACGCTCACTCCGAATGGAAGCGGCGGCACCGACCATGCCTGGGGCAATCACCACTTTGTGATTGGATCCGGCGTGCAGGGCGGCAAGTTCTTCGGCAACTTCCCCTTGCTGTCGCTGGGCGGGAGTTACGACGCAACCGGCCGCGGGTCGCTCATTCCCACGACAGCCGTGGACCAATACGGCGCGACGCTGGCGAGTTGGTTTGGAGTCGGCTCCGCGAACATGCCCACCATCTTCCCGAACATCGGCAACTTCTCAAGCTCGAACCTGGGGTTTCTGGCCTGAGTGCCCGATTCAAAGTGCAGCAAAAAGGGGAGGCCGCGGCCTCCCCTTTTTGCTGAGCAAAACTGCAAGGTCCGAAATCCTATCGCGATACCCGACCATTGGATGAGGCGCCGACATGGTGAGGGGCGCCCACTTGACCCACCTTGAACGCGCCCACCAGCCCGGTGAGTTCGTTTGCCAGGCTGGCTAGCTGCTGGCAAGCCTGCACCGACTGCGCCGAGCTGTTGGCGGTCTGCTGGATGATGTTGGCGATTTCGGTCATGCTGCCGGAGACCAACTGGGTTGAATAAGACTGCTCGGTTGCCGCCGCGGCGATCTGGGTTACCATTTGCTGCATCGATTCCGAGCCGTGGATGATGCTTTTCAAGGCGCCGCCCGCCGAACGCGCGGCCGCCTCGCCGCTCTTTACATGCGTCATGCTGGCGCGCATGGCGTCGACTGCTTCTCCGGTGCCCTGCTGGATGGCCCGCACAGTCTGATCGATCTCTTTGGTGGCCGCGCCGGTGCGTTCCGCCAGGCGGCGCACTTCCCCGGCGACCACCGCGAATCCGCGGCCGTGTTCTCCGGCCCGCGCCGCTTCGATCGATGCGTTCAGGGCCAGCAGGTTGGTCTGGCCCGCGATCTCTTCAATCACGTTGAGAATCTTGCCGATGGCGTCGCTGGACCGGCCGAGTTCTTCGATCCGCGCCGATGTTTCCTGGTTGGTCTTCAGCAACTCACCGATAGCCTTGGCCGTCGTTTCAACAGTGTCGCCACCGGAGTGCGCGGTTTCTTCGGCCTTGCGAGCGTCTTCGGCGGCGTGTTGGGTGGTCTGGCTGATCTCCTGCACGGACGAAGAGATCTGATTCATGGTGGTGGAGATGCGCTCGGCCTGATCGTGCTGCTGGTTGGCCTTCTGAGCGGTCTGGTGTGCGCTCTCGGCCAGTTCGGCCGCGGCGTTGCGCAGGGTGTGAGCGTGGTCGGCTACCTGCCGCACAATCTCCTCGATGCGGCCGATGAAGACGTTGAACCAGATGCCGACCTCGGCGATTTCATCCTGGCCGTGCACATCGATGCGCCGGGTCAGGTCGCCTTCGCCTTCGGCAATGTCCTGCAGGCGCAACGCCAGCAAGTGGAGAGGCCGCACCACTTTGGACTGCACCACCCACCAGGCCACCGCGCAATTGACGATGGCGAACAGCAGCATCACGAGGCCGGTCACGCGGCTGCGCACCGACCACGCATCCACCATGTCCAATTGGGTCTGGAAGCTGGCAGAGATGGTCTTGTCCAAGGCTTCCATGGCGTCGGTCAGGGTCTTGTTGTCCTTGCCCAGTTCCCCGACCTTGGCCATCAAGTCCTCAGTTGGCCCGTCCTTGGCGTTGAGGATGGCGGTGTAGGTGTCGTGGTCCCGGGTGCGAATGGAGGCGAACTGCGCCAGCAGGTCGTCGGCCGGGGCGCGCAGTCCCGGCGAATCCCCCAGCGCCGACTTCACGGCCGAGAGAGCCTCGGTCGTGGCTTGGGCATCCTTTTCCGCCCCGGCCAGCGCGGCGGTGTCCTGCAGCACCACGGCGTCGCCATAATGCTTCTTCATACGCTCGAAGGCGGCTTCGGCTTCCTGCATCCGCAAAGCCGCCGGAAACAGCGAAGAAGAAATCTGCGACATCCGGCTGTGTGTGGCGTTGGCCGTGAGTTGCACCATCGCCAGCAACAGCAGATAGCCGCCCGCGAGCACCGCCAGCGTGCTCAGGATTCTCGTCTTGATCTTCATCTGACCAAACATGAAACTGCCTTTCCTTGGAGTCACTGGGCGCTCCGGAGAAAAATGTGGCCGGTTCGGCGCGAGCTTGCAGTCTGGAGAGATGCGCGCCCCTCGAGCAACGCGCATCCCCGGGTGTTACGACTGGCATCTCTACGATGCGAGGCGGTTTCGATTAAGTCCACTCTTGCTGGAATGGGCACACGCGCGCCATCCCTGTGGGCGCTCCAGTCCGCCGCCGGGATGGAATGACGCTTCGATCGAGCCAAGTTCCTAACTCGATAAAGAAGCCAAGTTGGCATTTCGGCCCGCAGGCGGAGGGCTTTATAGATGTCTATTTAGAAAATCTTGAGATAAGTCGGAATGGGCTGGATTGCTTCCCGAGGCGGGAAGCTTGTATTTATGGGAAAGCACCGAAAAGCCAGGGATCATGCTAGAAATCGGAAAGGAAGTTAGCGGTAACTATTCGGCGTGACGGCCTTCAATAAGATATCCGTACTTACTCGACCAGGGCGAAACCAGAGCACCAGTGTCCCGTTGAGGGGCCGCATGAAGATCTGCTGAAGCCCGACAGGGCAGATCGAGGGCTGTGCTATCCCAGGTCCCAAAATCAGGACCTGGGGCACCCAGCGTTCCTTATCTCTCTGGCTCCTATTTCCCCGTGCCTTCCGTGATGGTCACGATGCGGTCGACGCCGGGGACGGTGAACTTCTCCACCTTGCCGCTGGGCCAATGGACCTCGATCGCATCCACCGTTGTTGCCTGTCCGAGGCCGAAGTGGGGGCGGGGATCGTTGGTGGAGAGATAACTGCCTCCGCTCAACACATCGCCGCGTTGCTTGATGCCGTTGGCCGTGACGTACACAGTTGCGCCCACGGCGTCGCGCGGGCTCTTGGGGCCGCCCACAAGCTTTAACTCGAGCCAGTGGTTCTTGTCGGGATTCACGTTGCGGAGCAAGACCGGGTGGCCGTCTTCGACATTGATGACCGCGTCGAGTTTGCCGTCGTTGAACAAGTCGCCCACGGCCATGCCGCGTCCGGGAACCACCACCGCCAGGCCGGTGCCCTCGACCGCCGGAACAGCCTCGAATCGCTTGCCTTCGATATTGCGCCAGAGCATGGGCCGCTGCGCCCAACTGGTGCCCCAGTTGTATTTGTCGGCCTCCGGATAGACGTGGCCGTCGGACATGAGCAGATCGCGCCAGCCGTCGTTGTCGTAATCGATGAAGGCGTCGCCCCAACTGAGGAAGGGAACGGAGATCTCGGCAATGCCTAACTGGTAGCTGATGTCGGTCAGGTTGCCGTCGCCTTCGTTGCGGTAGAAGGGCTTGTAGTCGTCGCTGAAGGTGGTGTCGAAGACCGCCAACTGACCGTTGTTCTGGTAGTCGCCTACCGCGATACCCATGGATGCGGTCTCGCGCCCGGCTTCGTTGAGAGCGAAGCCGGAGGCATAGCTTACATCCTCGAAGGTGCCGTCGCCCTTGTTCAGATACATGTAGTTGGGCGTCGAGTCGTTGCCTACCAGCAGATCGATCTTGCCGTCGTTGTTGATGTCCACAAACAATGCGCCCAGGCCGTAGTAGCCAGCTTTGTCGGCCACTCCTGCTTTGTCGCTGACGTCGGTGAAGGTGCCGTCGCCGTTGTTGTGGAACAGGTGATCGGGCTCGCCCTTCAGGCCGCGCGGGCCGCAGGCCACGGCCTCGCCGCGGAAGGTGCAGAAGGCGTTGTTACCGCCGTTCTCTTTGCCGTTGGGCAGGTTGTTCATGTCCCAATGCAGATAGCCGGCCACGAACAGGTCGAGCCGGCCGTCGCCGTCGTAGTCGCCCCAGGTGGCCCCGGAAGACCAGTTGCCGAGGGTCACGCCGGCCTTCTCCGCCACGTCGGTAAAGGTGCCGTCGTGGTTGTTGTGGTAGAGGCGGTTCTTGCCGAAGTTGGAGACGAAGATGTCGGGCCAGCCGTCGTTGTCGTAGTCGGCAATGGCCACGCCGAAGCCCCAGCGGTCGTTGGTGACGCCGGCCTTGGCGGCCACGTCGGTAAAGGTGCCGTCGTGGTTATTGTGGAACAGGGCAGCGTGGGGCGGGGTTTCCTTGCCGCTCAAGGCGTCGAAGGTGGACCCGTTGACGACGTAGATATCGAGCCAGCCGTCGTTGTCGTAGTCGATCAGGCCCACGCCGGAGCCCTTGGTCTCGATGATGTAGCTCTTCGCCGGCGTGCCCATCTTGTGGGTCCAATGGGTGAGTCCGGCCTTCTCCGAGATGTCCTCAAAGACGATGGGTCCGGTCTTGACGAATCCGCCGGCGGTGACGGGCCGATGCTGCGCGTCGTAGACCGCAGGATGGGGCGAGTCAGCCGCCGAGCTGCCCATGGGCGCGGCTTGCGCCCCCACGGAGGCTGCAGTTGGTTGCCCTTGGGGAAGAGCGCCGGGATTAGTGGCTTGTGCAGAAAGAAAGCAGGGAATTCCTGCCGCCAGCAGTCCCAAGACAGTGGTCGAACGAAGCGCCTGAAACATAGGCTGCCAGTATACCGGCGGTGAGTCGGGGAAGCGTATCCATCAAAGGATGGAGACGCTGCAAAAGACCATGCCCGGGGAAATCGAAATCAAGGAGCAGGCAGGATCAGGGCTCGTTCAAGATCAGGACGACGCGGCCGACCACCATTTCAGCCAGGGACTCTCCCGGCGCCAAATCGATCAGATCCACAGGACAAGCGAGGTTGATGGGACGCAAGACCAGCCGGTTGGCCGCAAAATCCGCATACCGGACCGTCAGATGCTGACCGTTCCGCACGGCAAAGAGCGCGGGCCGGGTGGGCCGGTGGGGCCTGATCGAGGTGTAGTGGCGATCAAGTAGAAGGGTCGCCCCCGGCAGCACCAGGGGGTCCATGGCAATTGCATCGGGCACCGAGGCGCGAATGGCGACAAAACGCTGCCAGTTGGTTCGGCCCTTCGCCGGCCTCTCAGGGGCGGACCTGAAAACGGCTGCGGGCAGATGCACCATGGATTGCACGGCGGAACTGCGGATGCTGGGCTCAAACATCGCCGTGTTATGCGACACAACGGGGATGGCGGTGCTCTGTTCGCCTCCGGGCAGCAGCACCGGTGCACGGTCTCCCGGCAAGAGGTCGTCGGCGGCCAAGTGCTGCGCGTCGAGGACTCGGTCCATGGCCTCCAGCGAGAGCTGGCGCCGGTTGTGCAAGAAATTGGAGACATGCGATTGTCCCAGGCCGGTCTGGCGAGCCAACAGGGACACACTGACCGTCCCCCGCTCAATCCTGCGGAGCAGTTCCAGGCGGAGACGTTCGTGCATCTGGGTAAAATTCATCTGTGGAAAATCCGCCACCAGCAATGGGGACGAATACTCTCCGATTTCCCCAGGAAAACCTATCAGCCCATATCGGCCCAAAATCTCCGCACTTGCGCGCTATTTGAAAAACGCTGTGGCGGGAGGAATGAAAGATGCATTGACCCAGAGGATATGAAGTTCTAGATTCACCCTACCAATTCGGGATGAACTTGTGGGAATCAGGGGGAGAAATCCCTTTCCCGCCAGAGGTGCGGGAGCGAGGCGAAAAGCCAACCCGTTCAACCGAAGGTGAATCGTTGCCGGAGGCCTCGATTCGATCCATTCTTTCCCGTCTCCGGTAAACCACGCCCAGCAAAGGAGTTCTTGCGGGGCACGCCGGGGGTTCCAGGATCTGCGCGCTAGCAGTATGACAAAAAACCAGGGAATCCGGCGGGCAATTTCTCATCAGGGCAGAAGAATCCTGAGTTGCCGCGCGATTTTCTCTACCCCGCGGAATCCGATCTGGAAAGTTGATCCGCCGGGAAAAGCGCAGATCAGGGAGATCAAGTCATGGAATTGCGCGTGCAATTGAAAGTTTGCGAGGGCTGCGGCTGTCTTTGGTACCGGGCACAGACCCAGGGGGACGTTTATTGCAAGAGTTGCGACGTCAAGCTCAAAGACTTTCCAACGCCCTTCAGCAGGAAGCGGCGCGGGCGCCCATGTCGCAGAACCCTCGCCACGGTTTGGGCAGTGGATGACTCAGTCGGAGGCCAGCTATGAGCGCGGCGCTCCAACTGCCCATACCCTGGACCGCCAGCGGTCCGCAGCTGGCTTGGCCCCAAACCGGCGAAGTCTGGGAGAGGAAGCCGCCCAAGCGCCAGGAGACGCCGATTCCGGCAAGCGCGGCTGCGGCCATACCCGATTCCAGTCTGTCTTTTTATCGCAAGCATACGGAAAGCATGTTGCGGCGATTCCTCTATGCTTCGATGCAGGTAGGCAGGGCGCCCTCGATTCTGGGCGACCCCGTCGCACGGGGCTGGGCCTCGAGCCGCCCGGTTCGCACCTTCGAGGACGCGGTAATCTTCGTGCTCGATGTTGAAATGTGTCTCAGCAAGCTAGGATCGCTCGACCGCGATTTGCTGAGCCGCATCGTGCTGCAGGAATACACCCAGACCGAGGCGGCGCAGCTGATGGGCATGAGCGTGCGGACCGTCTCGTACAAATTTCCGCTGGCCCTGGATCGGCTGACGGAAAAGCTGTTGGAGTTCGGGCTCCTGGTCCTACCGGCCTGAGGCAATTTGAAGGCGGCCGGCGAGAGGGCTCTGCAAGCGCTCTCACGCCGGCCACTTCAATCCAAAGCTGCAATCCGCGGTTCTATCGTGGAAGCGGTTGTACGCGGAACGAGATCGATTTCCCGTTGAAGGACCGGGATCAATGGGCTTTTTGGGCGGCCAGTAACTGCTCGAAGGCCGGAGTGCCGGCCATGCCGGCAAACTCGCGGTCGGCCACCACCTTCTTGGGGTTGGTAAACCCTTCGTTCAGCGCCATGCGCAGGTAGTCGATGGCGCGGTCGAACATCCCCACCCGAGCGCAACCCCGGGCCATGTAGTAATTCATCGCGCCCAGTTCCTCAATCGAGGCCGCGTTCCCCACCCGCGGACTACTGGTTCCCTGGAAGATTTTGGGGTCGATGGTCAGCGCCTGCTGGTAGAGTTCCCAGCCCTGCTGGTACTTACGCTGCGATAACAGGTCGGTGCCATAGTTCTTGCGGATCAGCGCAGACTGAGGGTCGGCCTTGAGGGCCCGGCGGAACATCCGCTCCGCGGCTGTGTATTGCTTGAGCGAATCGTAGACCGTGCCCAGATTGTTCAGCACATGGGAGTTTTTAGGATTCAACTTGAGCGATGCCTGATAACACCGGGTGGCGTCTTGCAGGTTGAACATCATCTGGTAGGCGATGCCCATCTTGTTCCACACATCGGCGGAGGGGGCCGGATCCTGCTTGAAGGCTGCGATGGCGGCCTGGTAGCGTTGGCGCATCAGGTAGAGGTCGCCGATCTCTTCCGGAGTGGCTTGCGGCTGCGAGGTAACAAGCGCAGGTGCGGGGACTGTAACAGCGGCCTCGACGGCGGCCTCGGTGGGAATCTGGCCCAGTGCGGGGATGGCGCCCCGGCAAGAGCAAAGAAAAAAGACCATCGCTGCCAGGCAGCGAGCTTGATGGCGCGTGCGCATACTCCCTCCTTCAGAAGGGACAAGGGCTACCGAACAAGTCATCGTCCGAGAGAATTACAGCATCAAACGTATGCGCTTGAGTCGACAGAGTCTGGTCAAACCTGTGCAACATTCCCGATGCAGGAAGCCTTTCAGTGCGCTGCCTGATTTGGAACCTGCCCGGTTCCAGATGCGTGTTGCGGTGCGGGCGGGCTGCAGGGAAGGTTCTTGGGGACCATTCGGAAGTACCCTGCAATCAATGCGGTTTTCGGGTTAAACTCTTGCCTGTGTGAGGTGATCCATGCTGAGCCAACCCATGCGTGCCCAGAGGCCATGTGGGCCGGAAGTCGAGATTGCCGCCCGGTACCGGTCCGTGCGCGGCCGGACCCTGGAGTTGTGCGCGCCGCTTTCGCCCGAAGACATGATGGTGCAGTCGTGCCCCGAGGCCTCGCCGGCGAAGTGGCATCTGGCCCACACGACGTGGTTTTTCGAGTCCTTTGTGCTGCATCCGTATCTGCCCGGCTACCGGGTCTTCAACGTGGATTTTCAATGGCTCTTCAATAGCTATTACGAGAGCTTTGCCAAGTTTCCCGAGAAGCGGCTGCGGTCATCGTTTTCGCGTCCAGGGCTGGAGGAAATCCTGCGCTACCGGCAGCACGTGGACGAGGGCGTTGGCCGCCTGCTGGACCTGCTGGCCGAAGATCCCGATCAGCCTGAGGCGCTTGTGCGGCTGGAGCTGGGCGTCAACCACGAGGAGCAGCATCAGGAGCTGTTGCTGACCGATATCCAGCACGCCCTGTTCACCAACCCGCTTCGCCCGGTTTACCTGGCGCAGGGCGCCGAACGCGGCATTGCGGATTCTCAACGGCAGAATCCGGCGAGCGCGGTCACCGGGGACGACCCATTGGTTCCGCGGCTTCCGAAACCGGCGGATGAGGGGCATCCCCTGCTGCTGTTTCACGAATATGCGGGCGGACTGCGGGAGGCGGGCCACGACGATTCGGGATTTTGCTTCGATAACGAGCGGCCGCGTCACCGCACCTGGCTGGAGCCCTACAGGCTGGCCAGCCGGCTGGTCACCTGCGGCGAATATGCCGAGTTCATGGCCGACGGAGGTTACCGCAGGCCCGAGTTCTGGCTCTCGGCCGGGTGGCTGGCGGTGCAGAACCTGGGCTGGCGCATGCCCCTTTATTGGACCAGCGAGAGCGGGGAATGGAGCTTGTTCACGCTGCGCGGATCGCAGAGTCTGGCACAGCGGAAAGACGCGCCAGTAAGCCATGTGAGCTATTACGAAGCCGACGCCTATGCGCGCTGGGCCGGGCGCCGGCTGGCTACCGAATTCGAGTGGGAAGCGGCTGCGGAAGCCGCGCCGGCGCAGGGGAATTTGCTGGATTCCGGGCGGCTGGCGACTGCGGCCCTGGAAGGCACCGTGCAAAACCAAGCCCCCGGCCAGCCGGTGATTGGCCCGCGGCAGTTGTTCGGAGATTGCTGGGAGTGGACGGCAAGCGCTTATCTAGGCTATCCCGGGTTTCGTCCGCTGCCGGGATCGCTGGGCGAGTACAACGGCAAATTCATGAGCGGCCAGATGGTGCTGCGCGGCGGCTCGTGCGTCACGCCGCAGGCGCATATCCGCTCCAGCTATCGCAATTTCTTTTCTCCGGAGACCCGCTGGCAGTTTTCGGGAATCCGTCTGGCCTGCTCGTAACCTGGCACAAGCCGGACCAATGGTCCACCGGTCGAAGGGTTTGACCGCATTTCTTTTGGGGCGCGTCAACGAATTTTGTAGCGCTGACCTCCTGGCCGGCAGTTGCGTAGGTCTCCCGACCCACGCCGGACAGCGTTTGCTCCGCCACTGTCTGCGCAAGCGGTATGGACGATCGAGGCATTCCTCTGGCGGCAAGGACGCCGCCAGTACAGCCGACCGGGAGGTTTATCTCACCCAGGCCAAGAGGCCGGGCAACGGCGCGGCGGCGCGAATTTTCACGTAACTATTTCAGATAGCGCGGCATCCAACAGACCGCATGACCACGACCGTTCTTCCCCAACTCAAAGTCAAAGCAGCCGAGCCCATAGCCTTGGCGGTCCTCGATGGGCTTTCGGCTCAGCCCAGGCACCTGCCGCCATGGCTCTTCTACGATCGGGCCGGTTCGCGCTTGTTCGACGAAATCACCGAACTGCCCGAGTATTACCTGACGCGGACGGAGCGAGGGATTCTGGCAGCCCACGCCGACGCCATGACGACCCAGGCCGCCGAGGGCAAACGTCTGCGCATTGTGGAACTGGGCGCGGGGTCGGCTGACAAGACCCGGCTGCTTCTCAAGGCCGCGGTTGCGCAGCAGGGCGCCGTCCGTTACGAACCGGTGGATGTTTCTTCCAGCGCCCTCGAAGCCGCCCGCGAGCGCATCGAGCGGGAGATCGCCGGGGTCTCAGTGGTTCCCCGCGTGATGGATTACACCCAAGGGCTCGATTTGGCGCCGGAAGGGCCTGATGAGCGGCGTCTGGTGCTCTACATCGGCTCGAGCATCGGCAACTTCGAGCCCCACCAGGCGGATGCGCTGTTGCGGGGGGTACGCGCGGGGCTCAGGCCCGGCGATGCGCTGCTGCTGGGCGTGGATCTAGCCAAGGCCCCGGCCACGCTGCTGGCTGCCTACGACGATGCGGCGGGGGTTACGGCGCGCTTCAACCTGAACATGCTGGCGCGCCTCAACCGCGAGCTTGAGGCCGACTTCGATCTGGAGTCCTTTGCACACCGCGCCGAGTGGAACCCGCTGGAGTCGAGGATGGAGATTTATCTGGAGAGTTTGGCGGCGCAACGGGTGCGCGTGGCGGCGCTGGACCTGGCGCTGGATTTTGCCGCGGGAGAGCGGATTCATACGGAAAACAGCTACAAGTACCGCCCAGGGCAGGCGGAAGACCTGCTATCCCGCGCCAACTTTGCGCCGGTTCAAACCTGGACGGATGCCCAAGGCTGGTTCGTGGTCTGCTTGGGCCGGGCTGCATAAGCTCGGCCTTGCCAATCGCCGGTTTCTGTTCCCCGATCCCTGTTCCCTGCTCCTCGATCTCTGAAAAGCAGCCGGGGGCTATAATTTCCCCTATGGCGGCGAGTGTAGACATGGTTTTTCCCCAGGCGGCAACCGCGGAGAGCGCGGCGGAAACGGCTCAGAAACTGCAAGTCCTTGAATCCCTCTTGGCGCAGATGGGCAGGGTCATGGTGGCCTATTCCGGCGGCGTGGACTCGGCATTTCTGGCCGGCACGGCCCATCGAGTGCTCGGATCCGGCATGTTGGCCGTGCTGGCCGACTCCGCCAGCCTGGCGCGGCGCGACATGGAGCAGGCCTGCGCCTTCGCCCACTCCCTCGACATGCCGCTGCACGTGATCCAGACCGAAGAGCTGGACCGCCCCGAATACCAGCGCAACGACGCCAATCGCTGCTTTCACTGCAAAGACGAGCTCTTTGCCAGCATGAAGACTTTGGGCGCCAAGCTCGGTTTCGAGAACATCGCGTATGGCATGAACGCCGACGACACCCGGGATTACCGCCCCGGGCAACGCGCCGCCCAGCAGCACTCCGTGCTGGCTCCCCTGGCCGAGGCCGGGCTCACCAAGTTGGAGATTCGCGCCCTGGCCAAAGCCGCAGGCTACCCGCTGTGGGACCGTCCCGCGGCTCCGTGCCTCAGCTCTCGGGTGGAATACGGACGCACGGTGACCCGCGAGGTGCTGGAGCAGGTGGAGCGCGGCGAGGAAAGCCTGCGGCAGTTGGGCTTTCGCGAACTGCGCGTTCGGCACCATGGCGAGCTGGCCAGGGTCGAGATTGCCCGCTCCGAGATGCCCCGCGCGCTTGATATGGTGATGCTCGATCAGATCACCGCGGCGCTCAAGCAGGCCGGCTTTCAATACGTGACGCTCGATACCCAGGGCTTCCGCTCCGGCGCCATGAACGCGCTTCTGCCCGCCGACGTGCTGCTGCGGCGAGGCGCCTAGCCGACAGTTTAGAATCACAAACGATGCGAACTGGTTATCTTGAGTGTTTTTCCGGTATTAGCGGCGACATGCTGCTGGGCGCCCTGGTCGATGCGGGTGTCCCTCTTTCCCACCTTCAGGAAATATGCGCTTCCCTCAACGTGGGCGCGCGCCTGGAACTGTGCAAGGTGAGCCGCGGCGGGCTGGCTGCCAGCAAAGTGGACGTGCTGACCTCCGAAGCTGCCCCGGCCGAACCCGCCCATAGCCACGATAGCGATGCGGCCCATTCCCACCCGCACAGCCACGCGCATTCTCATACGCACGGAGAACCGGGCCATTCCCACTCCCATGAGGCCGGTCATGAGCACGAGGCGCACAGCCACGCCGAGCACGATGCGCCTGGCAACGCCCATGAACACGGCGATGCCCATGAACACAGCCACGCCCATCCGCATAGCCACGACCAGGCGCACACCCACGCCGCTCATCGTTCGCTGTCGGCGATCCTGGCCATCGTCGGGGCGGCTCCTTTGACGGAGCAGGTCAAGCAGCAATCCATGCGCGCCTTCCAGCTTTTGGGCGAAGCCGAGGCGGGCATCCACAACATGCCCATTGAAGAGGTCCATTTCCACGAGGTGGGCGCGGTCGACACCATTGTGGACATCGTCTGCACCGCCGCCGGTTGCGCATGGCTGGGCGTGGATCGCTGGCTGGCGTCGCCTTTGAATGTGGGCAGCGGCACGGTGGTCTGCCAGCACGGAACCCTGCCCGTTCCCGCGCCGGCCACTCTGGCCCTGCTGGCCGATGCGCCCATCTATGCCGCCGGGCCGCCCATGGAGCGGGTGACGCCGACCGGCGCGGTCTTGTTGCGAATGCTGGATGTTCACTACGCCGCGCTGCCGGCCATGCGCGTCAAAGCCACAGGTTATGGCGCCGGCGGCCGCGAGACACCCGGCGAGCCGAACCTGTTGCGCCTGCTGGTTGGCGAAGAAGAATCGGCCCTGGCCGAGGAGGCCGGGTCGGTTGCGGTGATTGAAACGGTCATCGACGACTCCAGTCCCCAGTTGCTGGGCTACGTCAGCGAATTGCTGCTGGCCTCGGGCGCATGGGATGTCTATCGCATCGCGGTACAAATGAAGAAAGGCCGCACCGGGGTGCAATTGACGGTCCTCTGCCGGCCCGGCCTGGTGCCCGCGCTGCGCGACGTGCTCTTCCGCGAGACCACCACCATTGGCCTGCACTGGCGCGTGGAGAACAAGATCGCCCTGGAACGCGAGTTTCTGAAGGTGATGACGCCCTGGGGCGAGGTCGCCATGAAGATCGCCCGCTGGCCTTCCGGCGAAGTGGCCAACGCCTCGCCTGAATACGAGGATTGCCGCCGCCTGGCCGCCGAGCACGCCCTGCCGCTGAAACAAGTCATGCAGGAAGCCAACCGGTCCTACACCCAGACCGTGCAAGCCAAACCGCGCAATGCAAAGGACGGCCTCTGATGGATCGCGCTCATATTGAAAAGCTGCTCAACGACGTCCGGGACGGCAACACTGGCGTGGAAGAAGCCCTGGGCCGCCTGCGCGACCTGCCCTTCGAGGATCTCGGTTTCGCCAAGCTCGATCACCACCGCGCCCTGCGCACCGGTATGCCGGAGGTCATCTTCGCCGCCGGCAAGACGGTTGCCCAGGTTGCGCACATCTTCGCCCGCATGGCTCAGGCCGGAGGCAACGTGCTGGCCACGCGCGCCACTCGGGAGATGTATGAAGCCGTTCTGGCCGTTGAGCCGCGCGCCGAGTTTCATGAGACCGCCCGCGCCATCACGCTTACGCAAGTTCCTGCCACACTCGGCAAGGGAAGTATCGCGGTAGTCTGCGCAGTCCTCCGATGTTCCGCAAGGAAAAGGAACCATCGCCGTGGTTTGCGCCGGCACCAGCGACCTGCCCGTAGCCGAAGAAGCCGTGGTCACTGCGCGGCTGATGGGCAATACCGTCGAGCTCATCGCCGACGTGGGCGTGGCAGGCATCCACCGGCTGTTGGCGCAACGCAGTTCGCTGCAGTCGGCGCGGGTTCTGATTGTCTGCGCCGGCATGGAAGGCGCGTTGCCAACCGTCGTCGCCGGCCTGGTGAACGCGCCGGTGCTGGCCGTACCCACCAGCGTCGGCTATGGAGCCTCTTTCGGCGGCATCGCCGCGCTGCTCGGCATGTTGAATACCTGCTCGCCCAATGTTTCCGTGGTCAATATCGACAACGGCTTCGGCGCCGCCTGCATGGCCTCGCTCATCAATCGGCTTTGACAGCCGAGCATTCTTCACGCGAACCCGTCGCCGATATCGACCATTGCAACGCCTGGCCTTGCGTTGTAGCATCAGGGCAGATTCAAGCGCCTGCTGTTTTTTGTGTAGTAGTGCGAGATGCATTCCCCCATCTGCTTCCGAGTCATTCTCCGCAACGGCGCGCTGCTTTCCGCTCTTGCACGTAATAGGAAGGAATGCGATGAAGGACCTGCCACGCATCATTTTTTCCGTATCGATTCTGATTTCCTTACTTTTGGGCCCGGCTCTCTCCACCTGCCAGACTGATCCCGCGGGTACAAGCGCCGCGCAGACTGTGCCCGGGCTCGGCGATGTCACGGTCAAGCGAATTCATGTTTCCGACGTCGATAGCACCCACCTGCAGGTCGCGGTGGAACTCACCACGGTGGCGCCCCGCACCGTAACCCTGGAGAACTTCCGCCTCACCTCGCTCCGCCTCAACGGTCTGCCTGCATTCGCCGATCCGGTCGCGGAACCGGTCTCGCTGGTGCAAGGCAAACCGGCCGACTTGCCGCCCATCTTTGTCACGATCCTGTTTCGCGATTTGACCACTGTGGCCCCGCTGCGAGAGATGTTGGAGAAGCAAACGGTTCACGTGCAAGGCCAGGTTGTGGCCGCCATCAAGATGAACTTCGCTGAGAAGCTCATGGTGCATTCGGAACATCCGCACGCCTCCCTGCCGGTTTCCGCCGATGTGCCGGTGGTTTTCGGCGTATCGCCTCTGCAGCGCCAGGCAGCTCTGGGCGTGCTTTCGCTGGTCGATTTCGGTATGCAGGGCAGCCTTCTGGCGCAACGCACCATCCCCGGGTTGCAGTCTTCCTGGGTCCACGATCTTGAAGCCGGCGCCGGTGCGAATCTGGTGGTCGTCGAAAGCAGTTACACGCTGAAGCAGGCTGACAGCAGCTATCCGGTGATTGTCGACCAACTCGGTTTCCGCCTCGCCTCCGGTCAGGTCATCACCACCGCCGAAGCCATCGCACCCTGGGAGTTCGAGCCCGACTTCCTGGCGAAAATCGGCGCAGGCGAGGTCAAGCTGGTCAAAAACAGCCTTGAAATCCAGTTGCGCCCCATCGCCAAGCCCGGCGCGACGGCGCCCGCTCCGCTTCTGCTGACCCACAAAGACTTCAGCCTGAACGAGCGCGGAGGCAGGAGCAAAGACCTGCTCATC
Organism: uncultured Occallatibacter sp.; assembly: GCA_964560845.1. Classification (GTDB taxonomy): domain Bacteria; phylum Acidobacteriota; class Terriglobia; order Terriglobales; family Acidobacteriaceae; genus Telmatobacter. The sequence continues at coordinate 46,233 of CAZLMY010000018.1, forward strand.
ATGCCCAAGGGCAAGTCCGACAACTTTGAGAAGGTGAATGTGCGCCGCCGCGGTCTTCCCGACGCGCTGGCGGTCTTCCTTCTTCAGGCCCCGCCGCCCTCCGGCGGATTCGCCGTCGCGCCCGCTGCCATCGCCCAGCAGGATCTATGGGAGAAGGCAGCCGCGTACCGCCTGGTTCTGGATCAGGCTTCGAGCACGCAGCGCGTTGAAGTCGTCGAGTTTCAGGCTCGCCGCGACGGCGCGGGTATCCACTTCAATCACCCTGTCGACCCGGCCTTTTTCGGCTCTCCGGTGATGGTGCCTGAAGGGGTTCTGGGCATCGTGCAGGACGAGCAAGTGGGCGCATTCCTGCCCGCCGACCTCTCCACGGCGCCCGCCGGGCCTCCGGCAGGAAAATAGGTCGCCAGATGCGAGGGAATCCGGGCATCCGCATTCCTGGGGCGCGATTCTCTTCTTTGGGACCTGGGCTACCCGCTGCGACGCCTCTCCGTCCCGACCTAATCCCCAACCGGTGATGCCGGTCACTGTCTGGGGCTCGTCCCAGGTCCAATCATGGCAAGTGCAGGGATGGCTCCCCGCGTTCGTCAGCTCACGTTCAGCAATGCGTGCGTTTTTCTCTGCCCCAAGGCGGGGAGACTCACAGATTTGTTTGGACTTGGTACGGATCGCGGCGTGTGGAGGAGATTTCGTGGCCGGTTCCAGGTTACCGTTGTTGCGCAGAATTTCGCAGATCTTCTTTCTGCTCCTGTTTCTGGGCCTGCTGATCTTCACCTCGCTGCGCCCTTCGGCGGGCGCCAGCGGCGACATCCATCTGCGCGTCCCGGTGCGGCTGTTCTTCCTGCTCGATCCCCTGGTGGCTCTCGCCAACGCCCTGGCCACGCACGCCCTCTATCGCGGCCTGCTGCTGAGCCTCGTGATTCTTGTGCCGACGCTGTTTCTGGGCCGCTTCTTCTGCGGCTGGATCTGCCCCATGGGCACGCTGCAGCACTATGTCGGCAGCCTGCCGTCGGAGGCCAAACGCGGCAAGCAGCGCATCGACTCCAACCGCTACAAGCGCTGGCAGACCGTCAAGTACGGGGTGCTGATCGCGGGCCTGGTGGCCGCCTGCTTCGGTTCGGCCGCCATCGGCTGGCTCGATCCGTTTAGCCTGCTTGTGCGCTCCTTCGGGCTCTCGCTGCTGCCGGCCTTCAACTTTGCCGTGCGCGCGGTGCTTTTGCCCATGGAGCACAGCCATATAGCGGCCATCAAGGCTACCGGCGAGACCCTGCACACCGTTCTGCAGTTCACGGTGCTCGACTTCCGCCAGCCGCATTTCGCGCAGGGGCTGATTCTTGGCGTTCTGTTTATCGCCATTCTGGCCGCCAGCTTGCGCATCACGCGGCTGTGGTGCCGCTCCATTTGCCCCTTGGGCGCTTTGCTAGGAGCCGTCTCGCGCTGGTCGATTCTGGGGCTCCACAAAGACGCGGACGCCTGCAACAAGTGCAACCAATGCGAACTGCACTGCCAGGGCGGAGACGACCCCATCGGCGGGGCTCCATGGCACAAATCCGAGTGCCTGATGTGCATGAATTGCGTGGGCAGTTGCCCGCATCATGCCCTCGGCTTCCAGTTCTTCCGCAATGAGGCTGAAGTGGCCTCGCCCGACCTGAATCGCCGCAAGACGCTGACCGGCCTGGTTGCCGGGGCGGCTGTGGTTCCGCTCATGCGCGCCAACACCGGCCTGGGCAAAAGCCGTCATGAGCGCCTGTTGCGCCCGCCGGGGTCGTTGGACGAAGAAGATTTCCTCTCCCGCTGCATCCGTTGCGGCGAGTGCATGAAGGTTTGCCCCAACACTGCCTTGCATCCGACGCTCGAACAGGCCGGTCTCGAAGGCCTTTGGACGCCCACGCTGGTGCCGCGCATCGGCTATTGCGAGCCCAGTTGCGTGCTCTGTTCCGAGGTCTGTCCCACCGGCGCAATCTGGCAGATTACGCCCAAGGAAAAGGGCTGGGTGGTGGGCACGGCGCAGAGCCAGCCGGTGCGCCTGGGCACGGCTTTCTATGATCGCGGCCGCTGCCTGCCCTGGGCCATGGCTACCGAGTGCATCGTATGCGAGGAGTGGTGCCCGGTTTCGCCCAAGGCCATTTATGTGCAAGACGTCGAAGTGATCGACTCGGAGGGCAAGACCAAAACGCTCAAGCAGCCGCACATCGATCCCAGCCGCTGCGTGGGTTGCGGCGCCTGCGAATACGCCTGCCCGCTGCAGGAGCACCCTGCGGTCTACGTCACCAGCATCGGCGAAAGCCGTTCGCCGGGAAGCCAGATCTTGCTGAACCGGAAATAAAGGAGATTGAAGTGAAATTTAGCTTGAAAAGTTGGATGTTTGGGGCCTTGTTGATTGCCGTGGTGGCTGGTGCCGCCGTTTCCGGCTGCAAGAAAAGCAAGGTCAATCCGTTCCCGGGGTCGGGCGCAGTCAGCGGCTGGGAGAAATCCAGCGAGACGCGCGTCTTTGCCGCCAAGGATCTTTGGCAGTACATCGACGGCGACGCCGAGCAGTACATAAGCGCCGGAGTCGTATCTACCTCGACCTCCGACTACAAATTCCAGGGCCAACTGGAAGCCGTTGTGGATGTGCACACCATGGGAGACGCCGCCGGCGCGCGCAAGATTCTGGAAACCGGCCTGAGCAAAGACGCCAAAATCGTGCAACTGGGCGATCAAGGCATTGCTTTTGCGCAGAGCGTCACCTTCCGCAAAGGGGCCAGCCTAGTCCGCATTGTTGCCTATGAATCCACGCCCGACGCCCAACAGGCCCTGTTGGCCCTGGCTCATGGCGTGGAAGCGAAACTCTAAGCCGGTAGCATCCGGCCACCATCGGAAACGTGAGGAATCCCATGAAAGATCGCCGCGAATTTCTGAAGACCGCCGCAACCGGAGCCGTTTTGCTTGGCTCGCAGAGCAAATTCAGCCTGGCTGCGGGCATGCTTGACCAGCACGCCGAATCAGCCAAGTCCAAGGTCGTTATCGCCCGCGATGCCGCCCTGCACAATGCCGGCGGGCAATTGGACGAGAAGCGCGTGATTGCGCTGCTCGACAAGGCCATCGCCGCTTACACCGGAAACGACCACCCGGTCGAGGCCTGGAAGCACCTTGTGCCTGTGGGTAAAACGATTGGGCTCAAGACCAACGGCCTGGGCGGCAAGGGCATCTCCACGCACCTGGCGCTGGTGCTGGCCGTCTGCGAACGGCTGCAACAGGCGGGCGTCAAGCCCGGCAACATCGTGGTGTGGGACCGCAACGCCCGCGACCTCGAAGCCTGCGGCCTGACCATCAATACCGATCCCAGCAAGGTTCGCGTCTTCGGCTCCGACGTGTCTGGCTATGAAGACCAGGCGCAGAGCTTCGGCACAGCCAGCGTGCACTTCTCCAAGATTCTCACGCGCGAGTGCGACATGGTCATCGGCCTGCCGATTCTGAAGGATCACAGCATGGCCGGGGTCACCTTCGCCATGAAGAACATGTACGGCGTGGTGCAGAAACCGCAGGAACTTCATGCCAGCGGTTGTAACCCGTCGGTGGCCGATCTGAACGCCATTCCCACTGTGCGCGAGAAGGTTCGCTTCACCATCGGCGACGCCATGGCCTCGGTCTACGACGGCGGTCCCGGCTTCCATCCCGAGCGCCTGTGGCAGCCCAACGCCCTGATCGTGGGCGAAGACCGCGTGGCCGTGGATCATACCGCCTGGCAGATGCTGGAGCGCAAGCGCGCGGAAGAAGGCATGCCGACCTTTGAGGCTGCCGGCCGTCCGCCGCGCTACATTGCCACCGCCGCCGACGCCGCGCACAAGCTGGGCTTCGACGATCCGGCCCGCATCCATCTGCACGAAGTGTAAGCGGGGCAGGCCCTGGGAGCGGATCGGTTTCGCTCCCAGGGCGCTGCCTCCAAAGTTGATTCAAGAACGACAAAAGCAACCGCAGATCCTTCGACTCAGCTGAAAAGCGCTTCGCTCAGGATGACAGTGGCATTTATGAGGCTAATCTCTGAGGCGACACCCAGGGGTGGGCCGACACAGCAGCTAACCGGGAGAACCGCCATGGCCGAAGCAACCGATCCCAAGCCCCAGCAAGCGCCCGGCCTCACGCGCCGCGAAGCCATGCTGCAACTGCTGCGTGTGGGCGGAGTGGCCGCGGGCGCATCCGGCGCCGCCATCTGGCTGAGCGAGCATAGTTTTCGCCCGGTTCCGGCCCTCGCTGAAAAGGCCCGCCGCGATCATCGCACCGCCAACAATCCCGAATGGCCTCACCTGGTGGTTGCCCAGGGCGGTGAGCCGCGCGCGCTGGTTCAACGTGCCCTGGCCGATCTGGGCGGCATGAGCCGCTTTGTGGGCCGACAAGATGTGGTGGTCGTCAAGCCCAACATCGCCTGGGACCGCACCCCGGAGCAGGCTGCCAACACCAATCCCGAAGTCGTGGCCGAGGTGGTGCGCCAGTGCTGGCATGCCGGCGCCAAACGCGTCATTGTCACCGACGTCAGTTGCAACGAGGCGCGCCGCTGCTTCCAGCGATCCGGCATCCAGGCCGCGGCCCGCGCCGAGGGCGCAGAGGTCATCTTGCCCGATCCCGAGCTTTATCGCGAGGTCGATCTGGGCGGGGTGGTGCTCAAGAGCTGGCCGGTTTTCACGCCCTTCCTGGAAGCCGACAAGATCATCAACCTGCCCATCGCCAAGCACCACGGGCTGGTCGGCGTGACCCTGGGCATGAAGAACTGGTATGGCATCCTCGGCGGCCAGCGCAACCGGCTTCATCAGCAGATCCACCAGAGCCTGGTCGATCTGGCCAACTTCATGCTGCCGACCGTGACGCTGATGGACTGCTATCGCATCCTGCTGCGCAACGGCCCCACCGGTGGCAATTTGGAAGACGTGGCCACGAAGAAGACCATGGTGGCCGGCACAGACCCCGTGGCGCTCGACGCCTACGTGGCCAAAGCCTACTGGAACCTGGACCCCGAGCACCTGCCGTATTTGCAAATGGCCGCCGCCAAGGGCCTGGGTACCGTGGACTACGACAAGCTTCCCGTAAAGTTCAGCCAACTGGGGTGATCGGAGGCGAGGGATTTACCCCCGCGTAACCTCTTGCCAAACCTGCCAAATAAGAGCCACTGTCATCCTGAGCGAGGCGCTTTTCAGCCGAGTCGAAGGATCTGCAGTTCCTTTTCGTGACTCTCAAGTCTGAATCCAGCGCTACAATGTCTGCATCAGTGACCGGAGGACTCTGCGGTGAAAGCAGCCCCTTCCATCGTCGTCTCCATGCGCCTCCCCACGGAGAGCGGCAAGCGCCTCAAACGCCTGGCCAACCGCCATGGATGGACTCCCAGCGACGCCAGCGCCCGCCTTGTCGAGGAGGGCCTGCGGCGCTCCGAGTTTGCCTTCATCGATTTCCGCGATACCGCTGTCGGCCGCCAAGCCGCGATCCAGGCCAGCTCTCTCGGCGTATGGGAAGTGGTGTCGCTGCTCCGCTCTCACCACGGCGACGCCGCAGCCGTGGCCAAGCACCTTCGCTGGCCTCAGACCAAAGTGCAGGCCGCGATTCACTATGCCGAGGCGTTTCCCGCCGAAATCGACGAGGCCATCGCCGAAAACGAAGCCATGAACTTCGAGGCCCTCAAGCGCATGGTCCCGCAGGCCGCGGAGTTCGTCCCACCCAAGTCCGCAAAACACTGAAATGCTCAAACTGCTGCTGGACGAACACATCTCGAAAGACGTCGCACGCGGGTTGCGAGAGCGCAGCCGCGACATCGTGGTCCACGCCATGGCGGAGTGGGAGGGCGGCAACTTCCTTGGGCAGGACGATCCGGTTTGCCTGCGCGCAGCCGCCGAACAGGCATTGACGTTCGTCACCTACGACGGCCGCACCCTGCCGCCCTTGCTCAAAGCCTGGGCCGAGGAGGAGCGAACCCACGGCGGGGTCCTCTTCGTGGACGAAAAGACTCTTCCTCAAGCGGACATCGGCGGGCTGGTGAAGGCCCTGGCCGGTCTGCACAAAGAGACCGAAAAATGGGACTGGACCAATCGGATCGTCCTTCTGCACCGTTGACCGCGGCGCTCTCAGGCGGTCGATGGATGCCCGCAGTCTGGTTTCCAAGACCGGGGAAAGCAACGGCTGGGCATAAACTCTGAGCAAAGGAGCATTTCGATGACTGGGCACGATGGTGAAACCGCGACGCTATTTCTCGATTTCTCTCGCAAGAAGCTGTTGGAGCAATACTGGCCCCGGTTGCGTGGCTGCGTGGAGTCGCTGACCGACGAGCAGGTATGGTGGCGGCCCAACCCCGCCTGCAACAGCATTGGGAATCTGGTACTGCACCTGAACGGCAACATGCGCCAGTGGCTGGTGGCGTCGTTCAACCGGCAATTGGACCAGCGTGACCGCCCCGCCGAGTTCGATGCGCAGGATGGCGTCCCGGCGGCTGCGCTGCTTGAGCGTCTGGGCGCGACCGTCGAGGACGCAACGGCAGTCTTGGCCCGTCTCACCGAGGCAGACCTCTTAGCCCACTACGACATTCAGGGTTACCACGTCACCGGTCTCTATGCGGTCTACCAGGTGGTTGAGCATTTCGGCCTGCACTACGGCCAGATTCTCTACATCGTGAAGAACCTGCAAGAGAAGGACCTGGGGTTTCATCGGGAACTCAGCAAGACGGGAAGGGTTCCCGAAAAACCGTAAAGACTGTATGTTGAGGGTGCTATCCGAAAGAGCAGAGTTGGATATCCCACCTTAGCGACAAAAACAAATACGTCGCGAAGGTGGGGCACCCGGTTGGTTGGTGGCCGACCTATCCCAGCGTGCTCATGTCGATCACGAAGCGGTACTTTACATCCTGCTTCAACATGCGCTCGAAGGCTTCGTTGACCTGATCCATGCGGATCACTTCCACGTCGGAGACGATGTTGTGGGCGCCGCAGTAGTCCAGCATCTCCTGCGTCTCGGGCATGCCGCCGATCATGGAGCCGGCAATGGCGGCGCGGCGCCCGATGAGGTTGAATACGCTGAACGAAGGCGACTTGTCAGGCAGGCCCACCAGGCACAGCGTGGCGTCCTGCTTCAGCAGCGCCAGGTAGTCGTCGACGGGGTGCGGTGCGCTGACGCAGTCCAGAATGAATTCGAAGGAGTTGGCGTGCGCCTTCATGGCCTCGGGGTCGGACGAAAGCACCACCTCGTCGGCGCCCAGGCGCAGGGCGTCTTCGCGCTTGCGCAGGTTGGTGGTGAACTGCACCACGTGCGCGCCGAAAGAATGCGCGAACTTCAGCGCCATGTGACCCAGGCCGCCCAGTCCGACGATGCCCACCTTCTTGCCGGGGCCCACCTTCCAGTGGCGCAGCGGAGAGTAGGTGGTGATGCCGGCGCAGAGCAACGGCGCCACCGCGGCCAGGTCGAGGTTCGCCGGCACGGTGTGGGCAAAGCGCTCGTCCACAACGTAGTTGTTGGCGTAGCCGCCCATGGTGATGGAGCCGTCGACGCGATCCACGTTGGCATAGGTCAGCGTCGCGCCCTCTTTGCAGAAGTGCTCTTCGCCGTGCCGGCAGGGTGCGCACTTGCGGCAGGAGTCGACGATGACGCCGATGGCGGCAATTTCGCCCGCCTTGAAGCGCTTCACGGCGGAACCGGCGCTGAGGACACGGCCCACAATTTCATGGCCGGGCACAAGCGGGTACATCGACTGGCCCCACTCGTTGCGGGCCATGTGCAGATCGGAGTGGCAGACGCCGCAATAGAGGATTTCGACGGCGATTTCCGTGGGGCCCGGCTCGCGGCGGGTAAAGCTGAAGGGAGCAAGCGGAGACTGCGCATTGAGCGCGGCATAACCTTTGGATGATGGCATGGGTGAATCCTTTCCGGCTTGCAGTTTACCGTAAGAGGCCGTGCCGCCCTCAGCTTCAAGCGCGCTCGAATCTGCGCTTTCCTGTGGATTCCCGCGATTGCCCCGGCGGTCGCCTTCTCTACGCGCATCGAGCCCCGGGGAAAGCACAACGCTCGATCGTCTCGGCGTCTTAGTCCCTAGTCCCTTAGTCCCTGGGCGCTGACTCCCTCTCCCCCTCTGGATGTATCCTTTCCCTGGGTCAACCCTATGGAAATCGATAACAGGCCTCAACAGTTTGCCAGCGACAACTACGCCGGCATTTGTCCGGAAGCATGGGAGGCCATGGCTGCCGCCAACCAGGGCCACGCCTCCAGCTACGGCGACGACCAGTGGACCGCGCAGGCCGCCGACGCCTTTCGCACGCTGTTCGAAACCGACTGCGAGCTGTTCTTTGTCTTCAACGGCACGGCGGCCAACTCCTTGGCTTTGGCCTCACTCTGCCAGTCGTATCACGGCGTCATTTGCTGCGACCAGGCGCACGTTGAGACCGATGAGTGCGGCGCGCCCGAGTTCTTTTCCAACGGCTCAAAGCTGCTGGTTGCCCAGGGCATAGACGGCAAGCTGCTGCCCGAGTCCATCCACGAACTGGCCACCAAGCGCAAAGACATCCACTTTCCCAAGCCGCGCGTCGTCACCATCACACAGCCCACCGAGACCGGCCGCATTTACACACTGGAAGAGTTGCACGCCATCTCCCAGGCATGCAAGGACCACGGCCTGCTGCTGCACATGGATGGGGCGCGCTTCGCCAATGCCTGTGCCGGTCTGGGGTGCTCCCCGGCCGAGTTGAGCTGGAAATCCGGCGTGGACGTGCTCTGCTTCGGCGGCACCAAGAACGGCATGGCCGTGGGTGAGGCGGTCTTGTTCTTCAACCGCGAACTGGCCACGGATTTCGATTACCGCTGCAAGCAGGCGGGGCAACTGGCCTCGAAGATGCGCTTTCTGGCCGCGCCCTGGGTAGGCATGTTGGCTAACGGCGCATGGCTCAAAAATGCGGAGCATGCCAATCGCTGCGCCCGCTATTTTGCCGTGCGGGTCGCGTCCATTCCCCAGGTCACGGTGGTCTCGCCTGCCGAAGCCAACACCGTATTTCTGAGCGCCTCCGACGAGATTCTGGAGCGGCTGCGCATGCGCGGCTGGAAGTTCTACACCTTCATCGGCGGCGCGGCACGGTTCATGTTTTCTTGGGACACGGAGTTGATCCACGTCGACGAACTGCTAACGGATCTGAGGGAATGCGCCGGGCAGGCGTGAAAGGGGAATAGGGAATAGGGAACAGGCTGTCGATGTGAAGTCAAGCTCAGGGGCCTTTCTCGCGCCCAATCATTGTCCCCCGCGCGTAATAAGAGCGCGGACCTACCGAAGGAGTCAGCCGCACCGCAGGTGCTTAGAGCGTTTTCGATTTAAGTGTTTACATACCCGCAGGAGGCGAAGAAGTTCGA
>CAZLMY010000019.1:0-54177 GCA_964560845.1 uncultured Occallatibacter sp.
TTAAGCGATATCTGCAACCAATTGAATCTGTTCGACTTGTAGCCGGACAACAGTGGTACACGGGCCATTTGTGGTCGCTTTCGGTGGAGGAGCAGTTCTATCTCATCTGGCCTGTAATCATGGTTATGCTGGCCAAGCGAAGAGCCCTGATGTTAGCATTCTGCACATTGCCGCTCGCCGGGGTAATGCGCTTGTTTCGCTCCGGAGAAGGATTTGAGACAAACATGGATGCACTCGCCTGCGGTTGTATTCTGGCCTGTATGTGGGGGTGTCTCGGCCAGAATGAAAGATGGCAGAACCTTCTGCGTTCGCGGTTGTTTTGGGCTGTCCCAATAGCCGTCATTGCTTCAAACAAGCTCAATCTTGTTGGGGGCCCGAGCCTAGCCTTCGGAACCTGCATCGCCAACGTGTTGATCGCCGTCTCAGTGGAACGATTCGTCCGGTACCACCGGACGGGTGCGGCTGGACTTCTCAATGTGCGAGCGGCTGTGATCATTGGGACGCTTAGCTATTCGCTTTATCTGTGGCAGCAACCATGGGTCGTTTTCATGAACGGCGGCCATGGCCCGTTGCAGACGTTTCCTCTCAATGTGGCACTGGCCGGTGTCTGTGCGCTTCTCTCCTATAACCTGATCGAGCGCCCATTCCTGCGGTTACGAAAGCGCCGGCGGACAGCGGAGTAGCAGCATCGAAGCGTGCGGCAACTGCGTCGGCAATAACATCGCATGGTGCCTGCGCGCTGGGCGTCCGAGTGACGTCAAGGATGAACATAGTGAATCTATCCTTGAAATCTCTCCTCTGATTTGACTGGAACCGCGCCCTCACGCGCTTATGCAGAGGGTAGCAAGCCATCCGGTGGGGCAGGAACTATGGCAACCATCGAAGCAAGCACATTGTCGGATGCAAGTCCGGTCGCACGCTTCCCAGTTCGAGTGGGAGGCCGCATTCCGTCGCTTGATGGGCTCCGGGCCCTGGCGATCCTGCTCGTTCTCCTGTCCCACATTGCTGGCTCAACGTACGCGATTCCTTTCCTTGGTACTGGGCGGTTTCCTCTTCACTTCATGCTTGGCAACTTAGGAGTACGAATCTTCTTCGTAATTTCCGGGTTCCTCATCACATCGCTTTTGCTGCGAGAGCATGAAAGAACCGGGAGTATATCGTTGACCCAGTTTTATGTCAGGCGAGCACTTCGAATTCTTCCCGCCAGCTATGCGTTCTTGTTGGTAATGGCGATTGCGGTCGCCTGCGGAACAATCGCCATCCCGCCAAAGTCGTTCCTGTCGTCATTTCTCTATTTCCGAAATTATCTCGTTAATCGTGACTGGTACACGGATCATTTGTGGTCACTCTCTATAGAGGAACAGTTTTACCTCATTTGGCCCGCCGCTATGGTCGTGTTAGGAAGGAGACATGCAACAATTGCAGCGTTCTGTACACTTCCGATTGCCATTCTGATGCGCCTGTTAGGATTCGGAAGAGTCTTTGAGACAAATATGGACGCGCTCGCTTGTGGCTGCCTTCTAGCTTCCTTATGGGGGCCTCTTGGTAGGAACGAACGATGGCAGAGATTTCTTCGGTCAGGGCTGTTTTGGGCAGTGCCGTTAGTCGTCCTTATTTCAGTCAAGCTCAAAATGACCAATGGGCCGTACCTTGCGGTCGGAACAGGAGTCGCAAACCTGCTGATCGCCGTGTCGATAGAGCGATTCGTCCGATACTACAGTTTGGGTTTAGCTAGGCTCCTCAATGCGCGTATTGCCATCACTGTCGGAACGTTGAGCTATTCTCTCTATCTGTGGCAACAGCCGTGGGTACATTATGACATTAGTCGATTGCAAGTCTTTCCCGTGAATATTGCGCTCGCGGGTATCTGCGCGACTCTTTCCTTTAACCTGATCGAACGGCCATTTCTGCGACTACGAGACCGTCTACGAACCATCCAATAAGGACAAGGCATGATCACAACTGACGTAGGGTTTCAACCCGCAGACGCAGCAGTAACAGGCATCAGCGACAGTCTGCCCGGTCCGGTTACGATTATCGAGCCCTCCCGCGGTTGGGTGTCGCTAAAGCTTGGTGAAGTCTGGGAGTACCGGGAACTTCTGTTCTTTCTTACTTGGCGCGAGATCAAGGTCCGCTACAAGCAGACCGCTCTGGGGGCCGCTTGGGCCATCATTCAGCCGCTCTTCACCATGTTGGTGTTCAGTCTGTTCTTCGGCAGGCTGGCAAAGGTCCCATCGGACGGCATTCCCTACCCGCTCTTCAGCCTCGCCGGCCTGATTCCATGGACATTCTTCGCCAATGGACTCGCTCAGTCTTCAAACAGTCTGGTGGCCAGCGCCCACCTGATCTCAAAGGTGTACTTTCCGCGCTTAACCATACCGCTGTCGGCCGTGCTCTCCGGCGCGGTCGATTTCGCAATCTCTTTCTTTCTGCTGCTTGTCATGATGGTCTTCTATCACCGGATGCCGCCCCTGCAGTGTCTATCTCTGCCTCTCTTTTTCCTCTTGGCGTTCGTAACCGCTCTTGGAGTCGGCCTGTGGCTTTCTGCGCTCAATGTCGAATACCGCGATGTGCGCTACACCGTTCCATTTCTAACGCAATTCTGGATGTTCGCAACCCCTATCGCATACCCCTCTAGCCTTTTGCCAGAACGCTGGAGAATGTTGTACGGCCTCAATCCGATGGTAGGGGTTATCGAAGGCTTTCGCTGGGCGACGATCGGAAGCAACACAAGGCCTGGACCGATGATCGCGGTTTCTACTCTGGCATCGGTGCTGATCCTCGTCGGTGGCGCGTTCTACTTTCGCCGTATGGAAAAGACCTTTGCAGACATCGTGTAAGTGGCAAAGGACCGGAAGCATTTGTAAAATGTCGGGGCTTCACAGGTTCCGTAAACGGCAGTCTCGAAGCGGAACTTCAACAGCGCAGGAAGCGGATTCAAATCATGAGTGAAATTGCCATTCAAGTGGAAGGCCTTGGCAAACAGTATCTGATCGGCGCGCTCCAGAAAAACGGAGGGCGCGGTGGATATAAATCGCTGCGAGAGTCGATCGCAAACGCGGCCTCCATGCCCTTCCGGGCAGCGAGCAAACTGCTGAAGCGAACTGAGGACGACAACCATGGCGCCACAGAAACCTTTTGGGCACTCAAAGACGTGTCGTTCGAGGTGAAGCGCGGCGAGATCGTAGGTGTGATCGGCCGAAACGGCGCCGGCAAGAGCACCCTCCTGAAGATTCTCTCGCGGATCACGGAACCGACCATTGGCCATGTCGAGATTCAAGGCCGTATCGGATCGCTCTTGGAGGTTGGAACAGGCTTCCACCCCGAACTCTCGGGCAGGGACAACGTCTATCTGAACGGCGCCATTCTTGGCATGAAACGCGCCGAGATTGCGCGCCAATTCGATGAGATCGTAGCGTTCGCCGAAGTCGAGAAGTTCATTGACACACCTGTCAAGCACTACTCCAGCGGGATGTACCTCCGACTGGCGTTCGCTGTGGCTGCGCACCTGGAACCGGAGATTCTGATTGTGGATGAAGTGCTAGCTGTCGGTGACGCGCAGTTCCAGAAGAAATGCTTGGGAAGGATGCACGACGCTGCGGGACAAGGCAGGACAGTTGTGTTTGTAAGTCACAATATGGCAGCAGTAAGAGCACTCTGCCAGCGGGGGATACTATTGAGCGAAGGTAGACTGATCCGAATGGGTGATACGGCTGAAGTTGTTTCTGGGTACCTGGAAGCCGGTCGAGATTCGGCCAGCGAGCGCGAATGGTTTGACCCTTCCTCCATGCCTGGAAATGAGAATGTCCGCCTGGAGTATGTCCGAGTAGTACCACCGGAAGGCGAAATTGCAATTACAAACGACACTGGAGCAATCATGGAAATAGGATTCCTCAACTTCCGCGAGGGAATCAACCTGGATTGCACCGTCTATGTTCTGAATCGCGATGGCTTAACCCTGTTCGAGAGCGGCGTCCTGGTAAGTACGAATAGCGACTCACATTCGGGCAGTTATCACGTCGCAGGGCGGATCCCGGCCAATCTTCTAAACACAGGGCGTCACTATTTCAGCGTTCTATTTGGAAAGGATCAGCGTTACCCCTTATATCGCTTCGATGAAGTGGTTGCTTTCAATGTCGAAAACACGAACACGGGGCGAGGGTGCAATATGTCAGTAGCTGCAGGGGTGATTAGGCCACTGATAACCTGGAAAATAACAAGTTCCAGGATGGCCAGCGCCATGGCGAAGACATAATCAATCGCGGTCGAAGACATCAAATCCCACCCTGCAAGCAGGCTCCACAAAGACGTCCGAAACGGTGACACGTCGACCGGTGATGCCCCTAGCGTGTCCGAGCGTATTTATCCGCCACGCGCGCCCCGGAAGTGCAAAGCAACGGAACCTATATTGTCGTCTCAAATGTTCGTACCGTGCTGTCGGTCCGCAGACTTCGCAAACAACTTATCGTGCCTTCAGAACGGGCGAGCGAGCGGCGACCTCTCCGCCCGAGATCTAGGTCTGCTGCCCTTGTGTCCAGCACTCTGATAACTGGCCGATAAAAAGCCCAGGAGGAAAGCATATGACCCCGCAAGATGTTATTCGCGAAGTTGAAGTCATCGTAGGAGCTCCGGAGGGCACACTGTATCCTTCCGATGCTCTGGAGAGCATAAAAGGGTGGGATTCAATGGCCACCGTGATGTTTATTGCCATGGCGGATGAAAAGGCCGGCCAATCCGTATCGGCAAAGGATCTTGCCGCTTGCAAGACATTGACCGACTTAGTCGCGTTGCTCCCGAGCAATCATCACTCAATTATATGAAGGCATTTATTAAGGCGCTGGAACACGCCCTTCCAGCTGGCATTCTAGATAATGATGAGCTAGCCAGGGTATTTCCGGAGTGGCCTGCGCACAAGATCAGAGCAAAAACTGGAATCAATGCACGTCATATCGCGACAGAAGGTGAATGTGCGTCCGACCTGGCCTTTGCCGCCGCAACTAAGCTCTTCGATACTACCGGGGTCACTCGGGAAAGTATCGATTTTATAGTGCTCTGCACCCAAAGCCCGGATTATCTCCTCCCAACTACGGCCTGCCTCCTCCAGAATCGATTGGGGCTTCGCGAACATTGCGGAGCCTTTGACATGAATCTCGGTTGCTCAGGTTACATATACGGTCTCGGGCTTGCAAAAGGCCTGATCGAAACCGCGCAGGTGAGAAATATCCTATTCTTAACCGCGGACACATACAGTAAGTACATCCACCCGAACGATAGGAGCGTGCGAACATTGTTTGGCGATGCAGCCACTGCGACGCTGATTTCCTCCCGTGAATCCGCTTCCGATCTTATTGGTCCATTTGTCTACGGGACGGACGGCAGCGGCGCTGGAAACCTAATTGTTCCAGCCGGGGGGACGCGCAACCCGAAGAGATCGAGTCCGGAAGTCACATTTGATGGCAACGGAAACTGTCGCACTGAGAATAATCTCTATATGGATGGGCCTGAAATCTTCAATTTTACTCTGAAGGTGGTGCCTCCCCTCATCGCGAGGCTTCTCCATAGCGCACAGTTGGATCGTCGGCAAGTGGACATGTGGGTATTTCATCAGGCGAACGAATTTATGCTTGAACACCTGCGCAACAAACTCGGTATTCCAGTCGATCGTTTCGCCATTGCGCTTTCGGAGTGTGGCAACACAGTTTCATCCACAATTCCAATAGCACTGCGCGAGTTGGACGCTTGTGGTCGTTTGCAGCCAGGCCAGTGCGTTGCCTTGGTCGGGTTCGGTGTTGGATATTCGTGGGGGGCGACGATTGTACGGTGGGGCCGGTAGCCGCAAAGCGCGGGAGAAGAGTAAAGTGAAGCATTCGCTTGAGTGCATGGGATACGGGATCAGGTTGCGTCCGGTCGAGAGCACTGACGCTGAATTCATCCTTCGGTTGCGGAACTTGCCGCATGTTTCGGGAACGGTGGGCGACACTGTGCCGGACGCCGGTGCGCAGAGGCAATGGATCCAGTCAAGTTGGGACCGTCCCGGCGACTACTATCTGCTCATCGAAACGGAACAGGGAATGCCAATTGGCACCGTCGGCATTTACAACGTCCTGAATGGTGTTGGTGAGTGGGGCCGATGGATTCTTCTTCCCGGCACAACAGTTGCATTGGCGAGCGCTATTCTCACCCTCGATATAGCCTTCTATCAATTGTCCCTCACGGAGGTTTGCGGGTGCGTTGTAAAGACGAACTCGCGGATAGTGTCATTTCACCACAAGTTTGGCCTTCGACAAACTCGAATCGAGCAATGCGCACGTGTAATCGACGGCAAGTGGATTGATTTGGTTTGGTTCGCAATGGACGCCGCCGACTGGCTCTCTGTTCGGCGCCAGTTACATCCTTTGGCCGAAGCCGGAGCCAGGGCCTTCTCGACAGGCCACCTGGCTTAAATAACTGAGGAAATGAAGGTATGCCCCATTACGCGGTATCTGAATGCAAGCTCGTTGCTTTACCGAAAATCCAGGACACTCGCGGGAACCTAACGTTTGTTGAATCGGAGCGGCATGTTCCGTTTGCCATCAAGCGGGTCTATTACTTGTATGACGTGCCTGGTGGCTCCGAACGAGGAGGGCACGCCCACAAGGCGTTACATCAATTGATCATTGCTATGTCGGGCAGTTTTGATGTGATTCTTGATGACGGCGAACAGAGGAAGCGTATTCATCTGAATCGGTCCTACAACAGCCTGTACGTTTGCCCCATGATCTGGAGGGAACTGGACAACTTCTCTTCTGGTTCCGTTTGCATGGTGCTCGCATCAAACTATTACGATGAGTCCGATTATTACCGCGATTATAATGAGTTCTTGCGAGCACTTAGCAGAGATGAATGTCCCGTTTCTTGACCTAGGGGCGGCGTACCGCGAGATCCAGGACGAGCTTGAATCGGCCGTCCTGAGTTCTCTTCGTTCCGGCTGGTATATCGGAGGCCGAGACGTGGACGAATTTGAGCAGGAGTTCGCTGCGTTTATTGGGGCCGCTCACTGTGTAGGCGTCGGTAATGGACTTGACGCGTTGCACCTGTCACTGGTCTCCATGGGGGTCGGTGTTGGGGATGAAGTAATCGTCCCGTCCAACACCTACATCGCTACCTGGTTGGCGGTGAGCCGGTCTGGTGCAACACCCGTTCCTGCGGAGCCAATAGAGTCTACATTCAATCTCGACCCAGAGAGAATTGAAGCGGTCATCACGCGCCGATCTAAGGTGATCGTTCCGGTCCATCTCTACGGCCAACCAGCAGACCTGGACCCTATTATCGCTTTGGCGCGAAAGCACGGTCTCCGTGTTCTTGAAGACGCGGCACAGGCGCACGGCGCGCGCTATAAAGGGAAGCGTATTGGCAGGCATGGGGATATGACCGCATGGAGCTTTTACCCTGGAAAGAACTTGGGGGCGTTGGGTGATGCCGGCGCCATCACGACGGATGACCCGGTGCTTGCCGACCGAGTGCGCGTACTGCGCAATTACGGTTCAAGGGTAAAGTATGTAAATGAAGTAAAGGGGTGTAATAGCCGCATGGACCCTGTGCAAGCAGCTGTCCTGAGGGTCAAGCTCAAGCATCTGGACGAATGGAATGCCCGAAGAAAGGCAATTGCAACCAGTTATTTGGTTGACTTGCATTCGGAATTCGGAAATGAAGGGTCGCAACTTGTCTTACCATACGTCCCAGACTGGGCCGAACCGGCTTGGCATTTGTTTGTGATCCGTCATCGCCAGAGGGATGCGCTACAGAAAGAGCTGGAGGAAGCTGGTGTCGGCACACTGATTCACTATCCTATTCCGCCCCATTTGTCCGGTGCATTCGCTGAGAGAGGCTACCATCAGGGTAGTTATCCTGTGGCAGAAGAGCTAGCGTCCACTGTCCTGAGCTTGCCCGTTGGACCGCATTTGAGGCCTTTGGATCAAGACACCGTTATAAGAGAGGTGAGGCAGTTCCATGAGCGATCAAGCAGAAGTGAAGCCAGTTGTCACAGCCGCTCTTATCTGCTATAACCACGCCCGATTTGTTGAAGCAGCTCTCGAAAGCATCGAGGCACAGGCCTATTCCAACTTGCATCTTGTCATTGTCGATGACTGCTCCACGGATGGGTCGGCGAATATCATTCGGCACTGGCTCAGAGAACACTGGCCGAGCGCTGTCCTTGTTTCGCACGAAACGAACCATGGCGTTTGTCGCTCTTGCAACGACGCATTGGCCCATTCCAAGGGGAAGTATATTCGATTTCTATCTGCGGATGACCTGTGGCTGCCAGGCTCGCTTTCGCGACAGGTCGAGTTCATGGAAGAGCTTCCTGAAGAGGTCGGGGTCCTATATAGTGATGCCTACAAAATTGACGAGAGCGGCGAGTCGCTGCCGGGGTTGTTCATTGAGGCACAGCGTTCACTTCCAGGAATTCCGGAGGGCTCATTGTTTGACACGCTAATCGAGGGCAATTTCATCCCGGCCATGACCGCCTTAATTCGACGTGGCTGCTTTGAGCGTGTTGGTGGCTATGACGAGACACTGGCCTTCGAGGATTGGGATATGTGGCTGCGGTTGTCTCACAGGTACGGCTTTAGATATCTTCCAGAACCAACTGCCAAATACCGTGTCGTGACCACCTCCATGATGCACACACGGACAGCGGAGATGCGAGCTTCTGGTAATCGCATCTACGTCAAATGCCTTCGCCACGGGTGGCTCACGGGACAAACGAGGGAATACGCGATGTGCTTGGAAGAAGTGGAGGCAATGCGGGCGTACCGTGAGAAACGCCCTAACAGAGTTATGGAAGCGGCGTGGACTCTTCGCCATCGACGATGCATCAAGTGCGTCTTGCTACTCTTGTTCGTCACTGTCGGCGTACCTTATGTGAGGTTTCAGCGATTGCTGGGGGTTGCTCGCAGCGTAAGAAAAACAGCGGGGTCCGTCGGCCCTGATTGAAGCCTCCGAAGTGATTCTATGCGCATAAATGAATCTCCCATGACATACCGGTTGGCGAGCGGAGTTCATTCTCTCAGGAGACCTGTTTACGTAAATGGTATCGACCGGAGTTAGCCATTTCTCGCACGATGACTGCCTAGGGTCCGTCGTGTGCCATATCCTAGTTCGCAGATGGATGTGTGGCACGCACAACGAACCGGGCCATCTGAAGATGCACGCCAGCGAGGAAGAGCCAAAGGCCCCAGCGATGGCGCAAGAGGAGACAGGGCGCCCCGTCTGGTCGGTGATGATTCCGGCGTACAACCCACGCGCGGATTATCTTGATCAGGCCCTGCGTAGCGTGCTTGCACAGGATCCAGGGTCGGACCGGATGCAGATTGAGCTTGTAGACGATTGCTCAACCAAGGTCGATGTCGCTTCCATGGTACGGTCAATCGCTCAGGACAGGATCGCTTTCTCTGCCAATTCAAGGAATCTGGGTCTTGCGGGCTGCTGGAATGCTTGCATCGGGAAAGCCCAAGGCCAGTGGATTCACATTCTGCACCAGGACGACTACGTCCTGCCGGGTTTCTATGAGAGAATCGAGGCCGCTGCTTCGGCCCATCCAGATGTGTGCTTGATTGCGACTCGCACCTTCAATGTCGACAGAGACGGCTTTATCGAGTCCGTAACTCCGAGAGTTCCCGGTCTTGAGGACGGGGGCAACACGGTCGCAGACTTCTACTATGCCGTACCTATTTCGTGCCCAGGGGTTGTTGTGCGCCGGAGCTTCTACGCACAACATGGCGGGTTTCGGTCGGACCTCACTTATACATTGGATGTGGAAATGTGGGCACGCGTAGTTTCTCGATGTGGCGGACTGGTGTTGCCTGACGTTGTAGCGGTTTCTCGGCAGCATCCTGGAAATGAGACCTTTCGCCTGCTTCACACCACAGAAGGGCTGAAGGATCTCTGGAGGTTGAGTGAAGTCTTTGCGAGGACGTTTCCCGAGTTTGATCCCCGTCGCGCCCGAAAGGCAGTCTGCCGGCAAGCTTTGGATGCTTCGGAGCGTCTCAGCCTAGCAGGAGATATCGATGCGGCGAGGGATCAACGCCGATTTTGGCGGCAAAACGCGTCTTTCGGTGAAAAGGTCCGGCAATGCCTGCGCGGCGTTGCCCAGCGTATTCTGTGAAGCGGTTAGCAGTCTGACCGGGTGGGGCTTCAATATTTGCGGACATGATCATTGTTCGACTTCAAGGCGGAATTGGGAACCAGATGTTCCAGTATGCGGCTGGTAGAAGCCTGTCTCTTCAGGTTGGGACAAGGCTCTATCTTGACACCACTGACTACGAATCGTGTTCAGGCCGCGCGTATGCACTGGAAGTGTTCCGTATCTCAGCTAAGCCGCTCGCTGGGTGGCAAGGAATCTGCGGACGTCAACTCCGTCGCAAGCGCTACAAGTGCCTGACGAGCCTTCTACAGGCGCTTCATGTACCCATTGCTTTCAGGTATCTTGATGATGCCGAGGATAGATATAGGGCAAAAGTCACAAAGACCGGTTGTATTGCCTATCTCGATGGCTATTGGCAACATGAATCCTACTTCAGCGGCATTCGTGGCGTGTTGTTGCGCGACTTTGCATTCAAAGAGTCTCCTGACGATGAAAATCGGACAATGCTTGCACGCATCATATCCGAAAATGCTGTCTGCACCCACGTACGGCGCGGGGACTATACAACTCCGAATGGGCGGGCCTTTCATGGAGTCTGTGAAGTGTCCTACTATAATGAAGCAATTCGTCACATTCAGGAAAGGGTTTCCAATCCGCACTTCTTTGTATTCTCAGACGATCCGCAATGGGTTGTGTCGAATCTGCCCGGCGTCGAGCGAATGACCATAGTTACACACAACTGTGGGGGCTCAGCAACTGAGGATCTTCGCTTGATGATGAACTGTCGTCACTTTATCATTGCTAACAGTTCCTTTAGTTGGTGGGCTGCATGGCTAGCGAATGCCGCCGACAAGATAGTAGTTGCTCCAAAGCAATGGTATGCTTCTCCTGTGAAACGCGACGATGACCCGGCCCTGGAAGGTTGGACTCGCCTCTGAGTACAGTGCGGTCGTTATGCCGTCTACCGCTCCCTTCAATGAAAACCACAATAAAAGGGACTCGACGTTTCGCGGGATAGAATACATGAGCACGCCCATCGCATCGGTACTGATTCCCGTGTATAACGCGGAAGAATATCTTGGAGAGGCCATCGAGAGTGCTTTGGGTCAGACAAGGCGAGACATCGAGGTTGTAGCAATTGACGATGGCTCCACGGATTCCTCGCGTGACATCCTGAGATGCTATGCAAAACAGGATTCGCGACTCAAGATGTTCGAAAATGCACATAATGGTCTGGTCGACACGCTCAATTGCGGGTTGGTGCTCGCACAGGGGAAATATATCTGCAGGCTGGACGCGGACGACATTGCCGAACCGAGCCGTATTGAAATGCAGGTGAGGTTCCTTGAGAAACATGCAGATTATGCGCTCGTCGGCGGAAATGTGACCGCGATTGCACCAGATGGGTCGTTGATTGGGAAGTTTCAATTGCCGACTTGCCACGATGTTATCGTCAGCAACTTGCAGGTTGCCAATTGTTTCTTTCATAGTGCGGTTACGTTTAGGAAGGAATCAATCCTTGAGGCCGGTGGATACGATCCCTTCTTCTTTCCCGCCGAAGACTACGAACTGTGGGTTCGGCTCTCCACTAAATGTCGCCTAGCCAATATTCCTGCTGTCGTGTGCCGATATAGGGTCCATGCCCGTCAAGTCTCGTGTGTTCAGCTTACTATGCAGGTGTTTGCGGCGATGGCAATCCGCGCCCGCTTTCGTGGTTTGTCCACCATTGAACTGAAGTCTCTGCTTGGCAGCCTTAACGACATATCCATTGAACAAATGGAGCGTCTTGGGTACAGCAGAAAGGAAATTGGCAACGACCTAACGAACGGATATTTGCTCTCTGCGATGAGCTTACGCGGCATCCGCAGACTCGACCTTGCAGGAAGTCTCTTGGTGCAAGCCGAACAAACATTGCGCGCACTTCGAGTGTGCAGAAGTAACCTAGGCGACATCCGAATCGCCGCTACAAGAGTTGAATATGAGAGCGGGCACTTCGCGAACGCATTTGCGCATTTTGGACGTGCACTTGGATTAAGTCCACTGCGAACTATTTGCCGGTCTGCAAAGCACTTACAGACCGTCTGTGAGAATCAAGTCCGCCCGAAACCTATGTAGGCCGAGTCTTAGGGCGGGATCCGGTTTAGATTGCGGGATGCACCTTCCATCGGCAGCGGGCGACACGAGGATGATGATATGCTGAGATGCACAACTCAGCGAGTTGAAGTTGGTTTAGTAATATGACAACAGTGAGCGTCATAATCCCAACCCTCAATCGACAGTCTGTGATGCGAGATACGATACGGATGCTTGCCGCTCAGGATTATCCTCACTGCGGCTTTATTGTCGTTGATCAGACTGAGGGACGGGACTTTCAACTCGAGAAGCAAATCGAGAGCCTCGGGACGCGATTTAAGTACATCCGGATGGAGAAGCCCAATCTACCAGCCGCAAGAAATGTCGGAATACGAAACGCTTCCGGAGAATTGATTCTTTTCATAGACGACGATGTCGTCCTGGGACATGACTTCGTGTCATTGCACGCTCGAGCCCATCGGGAAGGCCGAAATGTCGGAGCCGTGACCGGGCTGGTTCTCGACACAGATCGCCCTATTGAAGAGTCATTCGAGTGGTGCCGCAGGGCATTCGGAGTTCCAGATGTGAAAGGCGGCGGAGTTTTTGAAGTGTCCTGGGCCTTTGGAGGAAATACGTCGTATCTTCGATCGGCTCTCATGGATGCTGGCTTGTTCGACGAGCACTTTCGAGGGTGCGCAATCGGCGAAGACAATGATCTCTCTGAGCGGGTCAAGAGAAAGGGATACCGCTTGTTGCTCGATACCAGGATTCAAATGCAGCACCTCCACCTGTCGAGCGGGGGCTGTGAAGTCCGAAATGTAATTGAGCAAAAGCGCGTTTACGTGGAACATTTCGAGCTCAACTTGTATCGGTTCATGAAGCGGTTCGCAATGAGGCCGTCATTCCAGTCGGCTTACATAGTGCTGACCACGCTCAGAACGTTTTCGCTGAGCCGTTCGCTCCTTCGACAGGGTATAAGAGCCGTTATTCAGCGAGAAGTCGAGTGTGTTGGTATTGTTGCGAGGGTTGTGAAAGCGGTGTGCGTGTCTCTATGGTCCACTCAGCGGTTGCGTGCAGGACAATAAAAGTACAACTGCACAACTTGCTTATAACAGGTAACTGATCTCCCGGATATATGGTCATCGCCTACGCGCAAAGGTACATCTACCACCTATAGGCTTATCCGGGATGGCATCTTGTAAGAACTCTAGCGAGACGAAACTATGAAGTCGGTGGCTGCAATCATCGCGACATATAACCGGCGGCGGGACTTGGAAATCTGCATTAACGCATTAATTCGCCAAACGACTCCTCCCGGGGCCATTTATGTGATAGACAATGCCTCCACTGACGATACGGCCAAAATGATCTCAGACTCCTTTGGTGACGATATCCAATATGTCAGATTGCCAGAGAACACTGGGTCGGCAGGAGGCTTTCGCGCCGGAATGGAACTGGCATTCAATGCCGGTTTTGAATGGCTCTGGATTACGGACAACGACAGCATCCCTTCAGACGACAGCCTGGAGAAGTTGCTCGGCGCCGCATCCAAGAATCCCGATGTCTTGGCGCTGGCCCCGGTAAAACGTCGTACTCGTGATGGCCAGATTCTGAATTGCGACTGCATCTGGGAACGCAGGACCGACAAGGTACTGAATCCGACGGATATGGAGTACAGGGAATGCGGCCTCATCGAAGTCGATTGGGTGGCCAACACAGGGCTGCTTATTAATCGAGAAGCTATTGTAAAGGCCGGGCATCTGCGCGCCGACCTATTTGCATATGGCGAGGATACCGAGTACTGTCTGCGCCTCAGGCATTACACGCGAATCCTCCTGGTAACGAACAGCATTGTGACACACCCTGACATGGGAACGGGATGGCCGGTGCCGATACAGTCGCTCCCTAAGCTCTATTACGCAATGCGAAACGACACATATCTTCGGGTCCGTGGCATGAAACGACCGCAACTGACGATCGTAATGGCATTATGGCACTACCTCCGAGCGTCGATCAACATACTTAGAAAACAGGATCATCCTTGGCAGAGGTTACGGGCCGTTACATTTGCTACCTATCACGGCCTCATTGGCCGTCTTGGTGTGACTCCCAGTAACATGAATCTGTAATGCTCATGATGCAAAGAACAAGATGGGACTAAGGAGCGACTCTCGGAGGTGCGCTGCACATGGTGTGTCAACCGGTCATGGCGACTAGGTGTGAAATACGATGAGATGGCTAATGGTCAGTCAAGATACGCCGGACGAAGCACTTGGCGGGACAGAGCTGTACGTGCTACGCCTCTCGAAAGCACTCCTCGCTCGTGGCGTGGATGTTTCCTGGGTTCATTACTCCGAGGGTGATCCTGCTCTTGGTCGGCACGAACGAGCAAATGATCCGATTCAGTACTACAGGATATTTGCGGGACCTCGTTTGGAAAGCCGAGAGGATGCTTGGCGTATCGACCCGATTGGATTGGGCCACTTTCGAGAGGTCCTTCAAGATATGCGTCCCGATTGTGTGCACTTTCATGGATTTGGCCGCAATCAATCTCCGGAGCACTTTGAGGCCGCGAAGCAGGTCGGCGCAGCCGTACTGATGACTTGGCATGCACCAGGCCAGAGTTGCGTGCGCTGGGACTTGCTTCACAAGAACCGTGAGATGTGTTCGGGCAAGATCGACGTCTCGCGTTGCACCGATTGCGCGCTTCATCGCGCCGGAGTTCCAGCGCCTGCGCGTGCCGTTTTCGCACGGCTCGACTTATCACCCCTGTCACGGTTCCTTCCTTACAGCGCCCAGCATCCCTTCGTGCGTCGCAGGGGAATGATCGACTACAAACGCCGATGGGCAAAAGGGATGGCCGTTCCCGACAAGATTCTGTGGCACGCCGAATGGGTTCGAGATCTCCTTCTCCGCAATGGCATCTCAGAAGATCGACTGCATCGCCTCCCGCTTCCGCCTCCCCGGGCACCTGTTGAAAGTTCGGGCAACGGCCACGTGGTCTCCTCCGCGCGAAGGTTCGCCTACATCGGGCGGCTTATCGACATTAAGGGCGTGCATATAATTACGGAGGCGCTACGGTTTCTGCCGCAAGGCGCAAATATCGATATCCGAATTGTCGGAGCAAGGGGGCCGGAGGAGTACCTCCGAGGAGTCGCGAGTGTATGTGCAAAAGACCCGCGTCTCCGTCTTGTCCCGCCAGTGGCCTTTGACGAAATACCTGCTCTCATGCGCGATGTGGACGCAGTCATCGTGCCGTCCCTCTGGCCCGAAACCGGCCCCTATACTGTGCTCGAGGCGCTTTGGGTTGGCACACCGGTAATCGGAAGCGACCGTGCTGGCATTCGCGAAACGCTGAAATGTTGGGAAGGGGGCGTCCTGTTCCAACCAGGTAACGCCGGACAGCTTGCGCGACTACTTGTGGAGTGCGATTTGCCGTCCTTGCGAAGAGACGTCGCCAGGTTTCGAACAAGTTACGAGAGCAGTTTCAATGCGCAACTAACTGCTTTGTTCGAAGTTGTTGAGAAAGGAACCCAACCGAACAGTTCGGTCGCGCTGCGCCCGCCATGTTAATGCATTAAGTCCCCGCCTGCTTACAGAAGTGGTCAGGGCCTCTTAGATGGCAATAGGTGGACCGAGTCCAACAACAAAGGCACAAAGATAAGAGCCAAGCGAGGAAGAATGAACACAGGTGAATCAGGTGTCATAAAGTCAGCGACCGCAAGTCACAGCGAATCTCTTTACGGCCGGTGTGATATTCCAAGAGTTCCACTCGCCATTGCTCTACTCACCTCTCTCTTCATTCTTGCAGTAGTGGGCGCTTTGGTTGCCTACTCTGCACCGATCGCTGATGACTTCTGTCGCGGATCAGTAGGCTGGAAAAACTCAATCTCTTACGCAGATCATGAATACATGCACTGGACGGGCCGATGGACCAGTATGGTAATGGAATCCTTTCTGTTTTCGAGCCTAAATTTATTTCTCTCGGTTCCTATCATTCTAGCAAGCGCGTTTGGACTGCTCTATCTAGCTATTACCTATCTTCTTCGATGTACGCTTCTCTCGTCTGGCGCTAGCTCAGCATTATGGGCATTGCTATATATCGTAGCATGGCTTTCAGTTTCGTACAGAATCGACGACAGCGTGCTTTGGGCGACCGGAGCCGTTGAATACGAATTGCCGCTTGCTCTAGCGTTATTCGCGCTCGCAATGATGTTTCGCCAAAGGTGGGGTGCAGCCGCTGTCCTTACCGTTGTTGCCTGTACAATGCATGAACTCATTGGCTTGTTAACAATTGGATCCTACGTGAGCCTGCTCTGGATGCGCCGGAAGGACCGCAGGTGCACTCTGCCTATAGCCTTGCTAACTGTGGCTGCAGCAATCCTTACCACGTTGGTATTTGTGGCCCCGGGCAACTTCGAGCGTGCTGCCGTACTAATACCGGATTCGGCAATAAGATGGTCATCCACGAATGTGTACAATGCCGTTTCTTCGGCTGTAAACTGGACCATAGCTCCAACAACGATTGGCCTCCTGTTGTTCGTTGCTGGAACGATCAGATACAATGCGGCCAATTGTATTTGTAGGCCTGTGGATTTGGTGGGTTGGCCTGTTGTCGTTGCGGGTCTAATGCTCGCGACTTCGGTCCTCGCAACTTTCCAGTCATCTCATCGCGTGGGGAATTTGATGGTCTTCGTGTACCTCCTTTTCACTCTGTATGCGGCTGCATGGATCGGCAGACAAATTAGAGTTGGGCGCGATGTTAGGATAGTCGGCGTGCTATTGCTATCACTAGCGGCGCTAGCCTCGAGAAACGTAAAGGATTTAACTATCTCTGCTCTTCAAGCGCCGGCCTATAGGCAAGCCTTGAATGAGCGAATGAAAACATTGCAATTCCATCGAATACCCTGGCCGCTCAGCTACATTCCGGGCGATGTTACCCCAGATGCGACCTTCTGGATCAATGGTTGCGTAGCCAGATATTACCGTGTTGTATCAGTGTCATGCATGACCTGCGCTCCACCCCCGAGTTCCTCCTCCTCAACTATGCCGGTTGCCGCATCCGCGCCGCGTTCGACGCCACCTTGCGGTTCCCGGGAAGTTGCAATCGGCCAGTGATCTGGCTCCAACGTTAAATACAGCGCGTTAGCTCCTCCGTGATCAAACTCCAACGGGAACTGAGTGGCCGCCGTGACCGGATGCATATGTCGTGGTAAACCTATGAGAATACTAGTCATCGCAGACGCTGTACTTCCTGTCCCGCCCGCTGGTTATGGCGGCACAGAGAGAGTCATCCATATCCTTGCTCGGGAATTGGAGCAGAGAGGCCACTCCGTCGATCTTATTGCCAAAGAAGGATCGCGTTGTTATGGTGGCCAACTTATTCGTCACCGTGCTCCAACAAAGCAATATCACAGCCGTGCATACCGGAAAGCTCTCTTTCAAGCATTGTCTTGCCTGTCGGCCAGAGATGTTGATGTCGTCCATTCGTTCGGGCGTACGGACTATCTGTGGGGTATCTACAGAACCAATAAACCGTTGGTTCTTCATTTTGAGAATCCCGTTTGTCAGCAGGAACTTGATGACATATCGAGAAGGCGGCGAGAGAGAATACATCTCATTGGGGTGAGTCGTTCCCAGATGAGTAATGCAGAAAGCACTATACCTGTGACAATAGTGCACAATGCCACCGAGTTTGCAGCAACTCCGGTTGTTGAAAAGCACCGACGCCGGCAGTACTTGGCGTTTCTTGGTCGCTTGACTCGGAACAAGGGCGTCGATACGGCAATCCAAGTGGCGTTAAAGACGGGGTATCCATTGCGAATTGCTGGAAATATCCCGCACGAGCCTGATTCTCAGTATTTCTTCGATCAGAGCATCCGACCTCATTTAGGTCGACAAATCGAGTGGGTCGGAGAAATATCCGATCGAGAAAAACCGGAGTTCTTCAGTGGGGCCCTGGGGTTGCTTTTTCCAATCCGTTGGCAAGAACCGTTCGGCATTGTAATACCGGAAGCCCTTGCGTTCGGCGTTCCAGTTATAGCGACACCCGTTGCATCGACTTCAGAACTGATCAAGCATGGTCAAACGGGGTTTCTAAGTTCAACGGTAGATGAGATGGCAGCCTGTGTGCCACTTCTAACGACCATTGACCCGGATGCTTGCAGAGCAGATGCAGAAGAGCGATTCAGTCCTCGTGCGCTTGCAGATGCTGTGTTGAATGTCTATATGCAAGTGTCGCGCTGATTCGCTGGAAGACGCGGCGCACGACTCTTTGCTGACCGACTTATTGAGGCAGGTCTCTCAGGCGAACAGACTGTAGGGAAAACGGCTCGAACGCAGTAGAGTCCGTTTGGCCCCCACATGTTCGCTATCGAACGTGCTTCGTAAAATGCGCACTCCCCTTGCAAGAATGACACAGCCTGGGACATTGCGAGTATCCGGCATTCGTTCAATGCGGCTCGCAGTCGAATCGTGCAAGGTTGCAAGTGGTTTTGAAGACGCTGGGTTTCTGGACCACTGAGATCCTAGTATATCGCAATGGCATTGGAGCAAATCATGCAAGAGGCGCCTCGAATATTGTTTGCAATCCAAAGCTACGCGAAGGGCGCCGCCGCAACCGCAGACATTTCGGCCGACTTGATTGACCACATCGCAGCCTGTGGCTTTCGCACGGATGTGTTTTGCAGTAACAACAACTCAAATCCGAGGCACAACCGAGCACCGGTCCATGAGCGGCATGGGCTGATCGATATCCATCGCTGGAACTCCCCGCTGTCGATATCCGGTCGATACAACCAATTGTTTTACCTCTGTGGGTTGTTCTTATATACCATCGTACATGGACATAAATACAGTATCGTGGTAACGACGGATGAGCCATATGGCGCGTGTTTCATCGTCGCCTTGATCCGGCTGCTCTACCCGCGCATTCGCTTGATTTGCTGGGTTATGGACATTGGTTACGTGCGCACGGCCCGACAGAAAGGGAAGGCTGTCAAACGAATGCTTGTCAGCCTTATCGGGCGTGCGATATCGTGGTCATACAGAAGAGCGGCCAAAGTCGTCGTGCTGGGAAGCTGTATGCGCCGGCTCTTGGAACGACAAGGGATAAGTCCTCTCAGACTCATCGAGATCCCTCCGTGGCCGCCCCTGGATCCTCTCCGGGCTCTACCGGCCATCGAAAGTTCATTCCCGGACGCTCCACTCGCCATCTTGTACTCCGGCCACCTTGGGCGTTGGCACGAGGTACCCGCCATCATCAAGATGTTGCAGGAATCTCGTTCCTTACCGGTTCGATTTGAGTTCTCTGCGGTCGGGGAAGGAATGAGCAAGATCCGTGAATTTGCAAGCTGCAATCCAACTAGTAAAGTGGTATTCAGGGGCCGAGTGGCCGTCGAGAGTCTGCGCCGCCATCTTGAGGATGCCCATATTCATCTCGCGACCCTCGCTATCGACATGGAGGGAACATGCGTCCCATCGAAGGTTTATGCTGCAATGTGCGTCGGCCGCCCAGTGATCTTCGTTGGACCGCGCAATTGCCAAGCCGCAATAGATATTGAAGCCTCCAACGGGGGCTTTGTAATCACACCTGGCGATCATGAGGCATTGCTTAGTACGATTCGCTCGCTGGCGGCAAATCCAGAGATCTGTTGTGTCTTAGGCGCCAATGCCCTTGCATGGTATGAAAAACACCGGGCGCGTCGTGTTGCTCTCCAGCAGTGGACCGATATGGTGAGTCCGCTTCTCGCTCTTTGAAGGCTTTTGTGGGAAAGGAATCTCATTCAAGAGATGCCCACAGTGGCTTACGTTCATAATGGGCATAAGGTCTCAACTCACATCCCGCCGGGCAGCTAGGGAACTCATGATGTCCCTTTCAATCGAATGAGAATTGCCATTCTACTCACGAGCCTTTGCGCTGAGGGCACGCCGGTTCTAGCGCTCGAGATGGCACGAGTCTGGCAAAGGAAGGGTGTAGATTTCAAGGTATGCACGTTCCAGGACTCACCGTCGGAGTTAGCGAACGAATTTCGGGAAATAGGGATCGAGATAGAATCGCTTTCAATGACATGGAACGGATACCGGAAATTCCCGCAGTTGACATGGCGCGTATATGACTATTGTCGACTCCGCCGCTTCGACGCGGTATTGAGTTTTCCGTTCGGATGGCACAGCTATGTCGCATGGGGGGCTGCATTCGCAGGAATTAAGCGGGTGGTGGCTCATGCGGGAAACTACCCTCCTGTCGACAGTCGCAGTGCTCTAAGAAGGCTGCGAGCCACTCTGGCAATCGGCGACATGTGGGATCCCATCATCGCCTGCTGTAGCAATCATGTGCGAGCCGGAGTTGCACAGCACTTGCATATTGCGCAATCGCGTCTCCACACTGTCTACAACGGTGTCGACTTGCTCAGATTTCATGAGTTGACTCGGCGGAAGACTCTGGAAGGGCCGATTCGAGTAGGGATGGTGGCGCGGTTCGAAGCACACAAAGATCAACCAACTCTCATGCGAGCCGTCGCGATGCTCCGTGCTAGCGGTTTCAACATCCAGGTCGAGTTTGTTGGAGACGGCTCTCGGCGCGCCGAGTTTGAAGAACTTGCGATGCAACTCGGAATCCGTGCGGAGGTCCACTTTAAAGGCGCGCGCAGAGACGTGCCTGACCTTTTGCGCGAGTGGGACCTGTTTGTGTTCTCTGTGACTCCCGATGAGGGCCTCGGCATAGCGCTCATTGAGGCTCTTGCCGCAGGTGTCCCAGTAATAGCTTCGGATGTCGGTGCTTGCCGTGAAGTACTTGACTGCCCCACCCACGGAATGCTCGGAGACCTGTTCCCTGTCGGCGATGCAGAACACTTGGCGGATGCAATTCTTCAGTTCAACGCGAATCCCGACCCATGGTGGGATCGCGCGAAACTGGCAACCGCGTCAGTTCAATCCAGGTTTTCTATCGAATCCATGGCGGAGGAGTACTTGAGGCTGCTGACAGAAAAGTGAAGATACTTCATATACAGGGTGCCGCCCAACTAGCAGGGTGCGAACGTACTTGCGAGATCTTCATCCGCGCGCTGCCCCAAGCGCTCCATGTCGTTGTTGTCCTGGGAGGTGACGGTGACGCCACGAAATTGTGGGCAGCTGTCGGCGCGGAGGTGCGGGTCATCGGCACTGTCCCGGGGCGGATGAGCGAATACCCACTTGTCGCTCGGACTGTCAAGGACGCGCGTCCCGATGCTGTAATCCTCTGGACGCCTTCTCGGCTGGGAATCAAAGTCGCTGCTTGTCACAGTGCCGGAGTCGAGAAGATCGTCGCACATGTGGGCAATCCGATACGATTGTCGTTGAGAAATGCGGTTGCTGCTGAAGCGTATACCCTGCTTCCGAGGGGGCGAGAAGCTACTTTGATTCCAGTAAGCCGGCATGTTGAGCAGTCATACTTTGGGAAAAGCGGCTTCAGACATTTTTGCTCCCATCTTGTGTACAATGCGATCGATATAGACAAGTTTCGGTATGAACCTCAAACCGAATTGCCGGCAGATGTTCGGGTTGGCATGATTGCGCGGTTGGACCGAATCAAGGACCATGCGACGCTTCTCCGCGCCTGGCGCATCGTTCTTCAAAAGCGGCCGGACTGGCATCTCGAATTCGCAGGAGATGGCCCGTTTCGCACGGTGCTTGAGGAATTGGCTGACAGCCTGGGCATCAGCAATCGGGTGAGCTTCCTGGGTTGGGTTGCTGATATTCCAACAGTCATGCGGACCTGGTCGATAGCTGTTCATGCCACAACTCAAGAAGAAGGCTTGGGCAATTCAATGCTGGAAGCAATGGCGATCGGTCGTCCGCTTGTGGCTACCAACGTTGGTCCGGTGGCGGAGGTAACTGACAACGGACGGGTAGCGCGGATGACGCGCATGGGCGATCCTGAGGATTTAGCAGATCAAATCCTCGACGTGGAGACGAATTGGACTCGTACCCGTGCTCAGGTCGATAGTGCAAGAGCGTGGACTGAACAGAAATTCGTGCCCTGCAGGATGGTCACCGAGTACATGGGTTGCTTGGGACTGGAGATGCCGGAGTGAACCAACGGCTTGGTGTGGCCTGTAACGGAAATAGCGAAGACATCGGCACTTGGAGTGGCACTCCTCATTGCTTGCTTCATGCAGGCCGCCAGTACGGCTTCCTGCAAGGGGGCTTGGATCTCCGGTTAGCACATGCAGCGGGATTAAGGTTCGTTTGGCAAGCAATTCAGCTCGTGCAGGGTCGGAAGGCGCGAGGCTTTCAGTATTGCCAGGCATTCCTCGATAAGTTGGGAAAAAAAGCAGTACAGGAGTGCCGCCGTCTCGACCTGCAGGAGGTCATCAGTCATTACCAACTTCTGCCAGCCCGGTATTTGCTCAAGCACTCGATTGGAACCTCATACTACATCGACACCACACTGCAAGCTCTGTTCGCAACCCATGGAATGTGTGCATGGCTCAATGGCAGAATTGCCCAAGAGGCGACAGCAATAGAGTGTGACGGGTACCGTTCGGCTTCCCGCATAGTTACCATGGCTGCCTGGGTCCGTGAATCTCTCCAACTGAGATACGGGCTATCCCCCAATCGAATCCATACCGTTCTGCCGGGGGCAAATATACCGGAGGATGCGGTCCTGCAGAGGCTCGGTGATAGAGGTCCGTCTGCTCCGCCTGATCGCTTTACTCTTAATCGTCCACTACGTCTTGGATTTACTGGGAAAGACTGGAAGAGGAAGGGACTGCCACGACTTGTGGCTGCCGTCGAACTGCTCAATCGAGCAGGTGTGCCGGCGGAAGTCGTTGCAATTGGCAGCCTCCCGCGCCAATATCGCAGGCACGGCAATGTACACGCTGTGGGGCTAATCGATAAGGCCCGCGAACTGTCCCGCTTTATGGACATACTTGAGAGTTGCGACCTCGGGTGCGTCCCAAGTCACGAAGAACCCATGGGAATTGCTCCCCTGGAATTTCTCAGGCTGGGAGTTCCAATTGTATGCACCGCCGCCGGCGGCCTGATCGACGTCTGCGAAGCAGCTGGGTCGGCCTCTATTCTCCTTCGCAAGGACGCCACCCCGGAGGAAATCGCCGCCCGGCTTCAGAACGCGGCCCGAAACCCGTCAACCCTGCAGCAAATGCGGGTCGCAGCTTGGGAGCGAAAAGAGTATTTCAGTTGGGGCAGGACTGTCACGGAACTGCAAAATATCTGGGCGAACTAATTTCGCCAATTCAGGGCTCGGCCTTGTCCTTGATCACGCCAAGAGGAGACTCGCAATCCGCAGAGCCTTTGCAAATATCTGATGCTATCCAAGCTGAAGGGACAATTCGTCCACCTGCAAGGGACTCTGCACATCAAAACTCATGGCGGAGAACATTGGCGTGCTTTTGCCGGGACCGCACAAAGCCAAAACCGCAGTCATGATCCGCCAACCATTTCCTTTGTTGCATCGCCGGGCATTGTTGGCAACTCGGGAAAGCCAGGCGGCGCATTCCGCAATAACATGTGAGGCGTCATATGCCCGACTCAGAATCTTCTAACGGAATGCGAGTTGCGCTCATCATCATATTCAATCATCGCTTTGACAGCAATATCGCAATACTTGCTGAAATCTACGGCAAACGCTTTTCGCAAATATACTTTCTAATGCCGTTTTATGATGGAGACCGCAAAGATGTGATTCCTGTCTATTACAACTCTCGCTATTTTCAAAGCGCTATAAGCCAAAGCTATCCCTTCATCAGACACACTGAAGTAGACCATTACCTCTATCTCGCGGACGATTGCATCCTGAATCCAGAAATCAACGAGCAAAACTACATGGAGTACTTCAATCTAGACAAGGAAACGTCATTTATACCTCAACTCACGCAGTTTCATGAAACCAGAGAGTTTTGGAACCGCACCCACGAAGCCTATGAGTTTCGGGTCGATCCGCCAGGCCTCCAGATAGCATCTGAGTTGCCTGAACTAAATGTCGCCATAGACAGAATGCGGAGGTTCAATCTAGAAATGAAGGCACTTTCATATTCCCAGATTTGGGGTCCATTGAGCGTCTCGCTAAATACGTTCTCGTCTCTTCGCAGTGCATACGCTGCCGGCTTACGTTGCGCTAGGCGTGTCGTCCATTTCATCACCGCTAGGACCTATCACCTATCGTATCCATTAGTAGGGTCTTACTCAGATCTATTTATCATCTCCAAAAGAAGCTTTTACTTGTTTCAACGCTACTGTGGGGTTTTCGCAGCGGCCGGGCTCTTTGCCGAAATTGCCATTCCAACCGCCATGTGCTTGACAAGTGCAAAGATTGTAGAGGAGAAGAATCTTCAGTTGCAGGGGAAAGCTCTTTGGACCTCCGACGACTTTGTGACAATCAAACTGGAGCAATACGAGTCGAGTCTTAGTCGATTGATCGAACGGTTTCCCCGCCTTCTGTACCTTCACCCAATCAAATTGTCAAAGTGGAAGCTAGAATGCTAAAGAAATACATCGTCATTACGTCGGTCTTTCAACCTACCGAAGCAATACGAGCATTCAGCTCGATGAGCGGATATCGTCTTGTGGTTGTTGGGGACGCTAAAACTCCCGAGAGATGGGAATGTCCAAATGTCGAGTACGTCTCCTTGGAGCGTCAGCGCGACATGCCAACAAGGGTCGGTAGGCTTCTACCCCTCAATCACTATTGCCGCAAAATGATGGGATACCTTTACGCGATGGAAAAGGGTGCCGACATCATAATCGACTCGGATGACGACAATATCCCCTTTGAGACCTGGGAATTCCCTGAAATGGATGGAGTGTTCGAATATATCCAGCCTAATCACGGCTTCATTAACATGTACGAGCGCTTCTCGGATAGAAAGATATGGCCTCGGGGACTACCGCTGCGCCTGATAAATGATCCTCGTGACTTTGAATCTGACATCGGAACGCGGCATTGCAACGTAGGTGTCTGGCAGGGCCTGGCGGACGGAGATCCAGATGTGGATGCAATTTATCGCATGACCTACGGTGAGCTCTGCTGCTTTGCCGTGAAACAGCCCTGCGTGTTGGGCGCCGGGACAATAAGCCCATTTAACTCCCAGAACGCGGCATTCCGAAAAGCGGTGTTTCCTCTCCTGTACCTTCCGATCTCAGTGACATTCAGATTTACCGATATTCTAAGAGGACTGGTTGCTCAACCGATAATGTGGCTCTACGGTTATCATCTGGGATTTACGAGCGCCACTGTGACTCAAGAGCGAAACCCTCATGACTTGATGAAGGACTTCATCTCGGAGATTCCGATGTACACACAATCGGAGGAGGTTTTCAAGCGAGTGTCGGAAGCAATATCGCCTGATAGGTCAATTGCCGACAATTTGCGCTTGTCATATAAGGCATTATTTGCCTCCGGCATCGTTGCTGACAGAGAGCTGGAAAGTCTGGATGCCTGGCTTAACGACGTGGCTCGCCTCTGCTGAGACCGTCAGACGCTGAGGCGGAATGCGCTGATATCGTGGCGTAAAATTGCACCGGCGATCATGGCTGATTGTGAAGGGCCTTGGCGTACAAACGGCTTTGGCAATCTGAACGGGATGGCCCGGAAATGGCCCGAGCAACTGTGGATCACGTGTCAGTGCGGATGCTCCCATGCATATAGCTCTCCTAAATCAGTTCTTCTGGCCTGACTCTGTTGCAAGTAGCCGTCTTCTCACAGATCTGGCACGGCAACTGTCCCGGGAGCACGAAGTGACCGCGATATGCGGGGGAAAGAGTGCAGCAACGGACAATTCAAGCGCCGGCCCCAGTCCGGAAGTCACGATTCTTAGAACCCGAAATATCAGCTTTGGACATAACATCGTAGCCCGCCTCGCATCGTATTGCTCATATCTCGTTGGTACCCTGTGGCTCGGTATTCGGATGCGCCGCCCAGATTGTGTTGTCACGCTCACCACGCCTCCGGTCCTGCCCGTGATCGGTGCCGTGTTCTGTCTGGTCCGCGGTTCTCGTCACGTCATATGGGAGATGGACATTTACCCAGATATAGCTACCGATATCGGCTATGTTAGAAAAAACGGTGCGATAGAGGTGGTTGTCGGAGCTATCATTGACTGGTCGCGAAGGCACGCTCATGCAATCATTGTGCTAGGGGACGAGATGAGAAGCCGGTTAGTGGCCCGCGGGATTTCTGAAAGTAAGATCCTCGTGGCTGAAAGCTGGGCATGTGGTAAGGATATCCTCCCTATGGCATTCCTGGATGGACCACTCACCGTACATTACTCCGGCAACCTCGGCCTCGCCCACGAAGTGGCAACGATCTCTGCAGTGATTGAGCGACTCGCCAACCATCCGAGGTTTCGCTTCATCATTTCTGGCGGAGGTCCAAGGCGTCCGCGGCTGGAGAGTCTCTGCCAAGCAAGATCAATTAAGAATGTTGAATTTCGTCGCTACTGTACCAACGCCAAACTTGGGGAAAGCCTTGCGGACGGTCATCTCGGTCTTGTCACGCAGATTCCTGAAACCCTCGGTTCGGTCATTCCCAGCAAGATTTATGGGATTATGGCAGCCGGACGTCCTCTGCTGTACATCGGTCCGACCAAATCCACTCCCGCAAGCCACATTCGTACGTTTAAGTGTGGCTGGCACATTCAAGCCGGCGACGTCGAGGGTGTCATCAGCCTGCTTCACCACCTTGACCTGAATCGACACTTACTCCGAGAGGCAGGGGAGCGGGGGCGCTCGGCCTTCGAGCAACATTTTGATCTTCCTATCGGCGTTGCTCGAGTCGAGGACATCGTTTGTGGGCGAGCATAACTGCGACTCGGAAAACCACGGAAGCGGACCACTTGGATAATGTGAGATAGCTGATGTATTCCCTACTGTTTCTTGGTGTTGCCTCCGCTTTCTTGGCGCTGTTCCTGACTCCGTGCGTCAGGAATCTGGCATGGCGCTTTGGGGTCGTCGATCAACCGGACCAACAACGGAAGTTCCATGCTGCCCCGATCCCGCGAATGGGCGGCGTAGCAATCTTCGCTTCGGTCCTCGGTGCCTACTGCCTGCTTCTCGCCGTCCGACTAAGCTCGGGCGCAATTGTGTGGGAGGGGTTGCCCCTCGTAGTTCGTTTACTCCCTGCCTTTGCCGTTGTCTTCGGCATAGGTCTGATTGATGATGTGGTTAGTCTTCGCCCATGGAAGAAGCTTTCGGCTGAAGTTGCGGCTGCGATACTGGCCTGGTTCGGCGGAATCCATGTGACTGCCCTTGTCGGGTACTCTTTTACTGGGGTCGCTGTCAGCTTTGTAATCACGATTATATGGATAGTTACTTGTACAAATGCAATCAACTTGATCGACGGTGTCGACGGACTCGCAACGGGTGTGAGCTTGTTTGCCGCGTTCACGATGCTCATCGCTGCCCTACTCAGCAACAATATACCTATGGCGCTCGCGGTCGTGCCGCTCGTTGGCGCTCTCTTGGGCTTCTTACGGTACAATTTCAATCCTGCGAGCATCTTTCTTGGTGATTGCGGAAGCCTGACACTTGGATTCCTGCTTGGATGCTTTGGTGCGGTGTGGAGCGAGAAGTCAAGCACTGTACTGGGTATGACAGCACCATTGCTTGTTCTTGCCGTTCCTCTCCTGGATGTTGGTCTTGCTATTGTCAGGCGGTTTCTCCGGGGCCAACCTATCTTTGCAGCAGACCATGCACATATCCATCACAAACTAATGTCCAGAGGGCTTACACCTCGTCGCCTTGTCTTAATACTATATGGCATCTGCGGAATTGGTGCTGCCGCATCCATTCTCCTGACGGTTAGCCACGAGAGCAATCGTGGCTTCGTTATCGTTCTGGTCTGTCTTGCGGCTTGGCTGGGACTGCAGCATCTAGGCTATAACGAGTTTGGGGCCGCAGGCAGGGTAGTGTTAGGCGGAGCCTTTCGAAGCATCCTCAGTGCTCAACTCGCGCTTGATGCGTTTGAGCACGAGGTCCATGCAGACATCTCTCTCCAGGAATGTTGGGAATTGCTCAAGAGAACCTGTCCCCAGTTCGGATTCTCAGGAATTGTATTCGACATCGATGATGTGCAACGGGAATGGGGAGTCCACTCGGGATGGCAAGCCCGCATAGACTTTCCTCGCCACGGATATATCAGCCTGTGGCGTGAGAGTACGGCCAAGAACCGAGGGGCGGCTGCAGTTCTCTTCATGGACAGCGTCTCGCGCAGCTTTAGTCAGATTCTGAGTCAGGTGGAGTTGGTTAACCGCAGTTGAGAGTTGAGGGACATGTTGATGAACACGCGATTGCGCTTGATCTGGTATGTATTAGTCGGCGGAGTCCTGCTGATGTCGATTCGACCTGGCAGCAGTTGGCTCTATCAGGTGATAAGTACAAACGAATTGAATCGGTGGGTCCATTTTCTGGCATACATACTGCTCGTCGCAATACCCTTCGCATCGTGGAAGGGAAGAACAGGCGGGGCGCTTTCGCTGCTAGTTGCCGCGCTGGGAATCGGCCTAGAAGTCACGCAGGCACTGATCTCAGGTCCAATGCTAGCGTTAGCGCCCGACAACGTGACTGCAGATCTGTTCGGTGTCGCAGCGGGCACGCTTCTTGGCTACAACATTCGTCTGCTTCGTTCCTCGGGAACGAGACCGGCCGATGTGAAGCCCACCACGTCAAGTTCTTCGAGTGTGCCGGCTGAGACAACCGCATTTCATAACTGACAATCGAAGCGAATCAAATCGCGCCGTTCCCGATATGAGCATCCGAACGAGCAGTTCGGTCCTTCCGGCGGGAGTTGGCTTGCGTGTGGTCTCATTAGGCCGACTCTCTCAAAGTAGGTGGAGGAAATCCGCGCGTTCGCACTGTAAATGGTTCTTGGTTGGCTCTACAACGTTGAAGACAGAAATCTCACTCTCTTGCACTTAAGGAGCGATATGCCGAAGAAAAAGGCTCTAATTACTGGATGTACTGGCCAGGACGGGTCTTACTTGACCGAGTGTTTGCTCGAGAAGGGTTACGAAGTTCATGGTCTCAAACGTCGCGCGTCAAGCTTCAATACCGAACGTGTCGACCACATCTTCTGTGATTATCACGAGGCAGACAGTCGGTTCTTCTTACACTATGCCGATCTCACGGACGGAAGTTCGCTGGCCTCGCTCCTCCATGACCTTGAGCCCGATGAAATCTACAATTTGGGCGCTCAGAGTCATGTCAAAGTTAGCTTCGAAGTCCCCGAGTTTACCGCGAATGTAGTGGCATCGGGTACGCTTCGCTTGCTTGAGGCCATGAGGCTAACTGGCGTTAAGTGCCGCTTTTATCAGGCTTCGTCGAGCGAGATGTTTGGAAGCGCGCCGCCTCCTCAGAGTGAGTCGACGGCCTTTCACCCACGAAGTCCGTATGCTTGCGCGAAGGTGTTTGGACACAACATTACAGTAAACTATCGGGAGAGTTATGGAATCCACGCATCCAGTGGGATTCTATTCAATCATGAATCTCCACGGCGTGGCGAAACCTTTGTTACTCGCAAGATTACCCGTGCTGTTGCCCGGATTAAATATGGGGTCCAGCAGAGGTTGTTCCTGGGCAATCTAAACGCGCTTCGCGATTGGGGATATGCACCTGATTACGTGCAGGCGATGTGGCTGATGTTGCAGCAGGATCGCCCTGACGACTACGTGATTGGCACAGGAGAAGCTCACACGGTCCGCGAATTCGTCGAGCTTGCGTTTGCGTCCGCCGATATGGATTGGCGAGAGTACGTGGATGTTGACCCTCGGTATTTTCGGCCGGCTGAAGTCGACTATCTTTGCGCGGACGCGTCGAAGGCAAACAGGATCCTGAAATGGGAGCCAACGGTAACCTTCATTGAGTTGATCCGCATAATGGTAGATGCGGATATCAGAGAGTTGGAGGCACGCCTTAAAGGCGGCAAGGAGGCTCTTGGACTTGCTGTCGCAGCCGAGGGTAGAGACTCATGATACAGCTATCGGACATGCGGATTGTAGTCACGGGAGGAGCAGGATTTCTAGGAAAGCACCTCATGAGTCGGCTCGAGTGCATGGGATGCCTCAATGTCTTTGTTCCGACCTATCCGGAATTCGACTTAACGCAAATCGACTCGATTGAGCGTTTGTTTACCGAGTATAGGCCAGAGGTTTTAATCCATTTGGCAGCGGTTGTGGGCGGGATCGGCGCAAACCGTTCAAATCCAGGGCGGTTCTTTTACGAGAACGCGATCATGGGCATTCAGTTAATCGAGGCAGCACGGCGCTTCGGCATCGAGAAGACAGTCGTCCTTGGCACGATTTGCGCTTATCCAAAGTTCACACCGGTACCGTTTCGCGAAGAGGACTTGTGGCATGGTTATCCAGAGGAAACAAATGCTCCTTATGGACTGGCAAAGAAAATGTTGCTAGTGCAGTGCCAGGCGTATCGAGAGCAGTATGGCATGAACGCGATTTACTTGTTGCCCGTGAACTTATACGGGCCTGGCGACAACTTTGACCTGGAATCGTCCCACGTGATTCCGGCTTTGATTCGGAAGTGCGTGGAGGCAGTGGAAGAAGGAAGAGAAGAAGTTCTGTTGTGGGGCGACGGGTCGGCCACCCGGGAATTCCTATATGTGGAGGATGCAGCCGAAGGGATTGCATTGGCGACGGAGAAGTACGATGGAGCAGATCCGGTAAACCTCGGGAGCGGGATGGAGATATCGATCTTCGACCTGACGACATTGATTGCAGGACTGACTGGATTCGGTGGCCGAATCCGCTGGGATCGGACGAAACCCAATGGGCAACCTCGGCGGTGCCTGGATGTGACCCGGGCCGGGCGCGCATTCGACTTTCATTCTAGAACCTCTTTTGAAGACGGGTTGCAGAAGACGATTGACTGGTATTTAAGGAAGTCTCAGTTTAGAAAAGGGAAAAGGGCTATGGTCGCTGGGCCGTTGTGAGCCGTTGCTGCTGGCGTATCTCGAGAGAATGCTTCTAGGACCTGCCGTGTCAATGGACGTGCCGGGCCTTGTGAGTCAGAGTTGAATGCAAAACCATCTCGGAGTGCCGCGCGAGAGAAGAGTTGGAGTGAGAATGTCTGATTCGGAAGGTGTGTGTGGCGAGAACCTCTTGGCGATACGCCTAACAGGCTGCCTGTTGATAATAGCATTCCTTGTTCTGATCGTGCTGGTTGTGATGTCGCCTCATCGGTTCGTGTACGACGAGCATTTCTTTGCAAATTACATTACGCTTTTCCATCAATATGGGTTCACCTCGAGGTTCATGAATTCCCTAACAGGAACAGTCGGGCCACTATATGCCTTTGTGCAGGTAGTATTCGAACCATTAACCCAACTGAATCCCGTGGGGATGCGGCTCGTAAATGTGTTCTTGCTGCTGATGGTTGCAGCCGTATTGGCTGCGTGGACTAAGGGGAAGAAGCGGTCTGACTATTGGATTGAAGGCTGCTCGGTACTGGTGGTGCCGATGACGTGGGTGTTGGCGGGTTTGGCGCTTTCAGAGATGTCTGCGTTGATCTGTGTAACGCTGAGTCTCTGTCTACTCTTGAGAGGGTTGGAATCTCTTGAGCGAAGAAAGCATGTGCTTGGGTGGTTTGTTACGAGTGCCTGCTTGCTTGGCATTTCTGTGTGGGGAAGGCAGCCTTACCTCTTGCTAACAGGAATACTCGTGTTGGTCGCGCTTATCGAGCGCAGGGCTCGAATGGCCGCGTTGGTGTATATGGGCATTGTGGTTGCTTTGGCAATGCCGCTCTTCTTGATATGGGGAGGCCTTGTGCCGCCGTCACATCGCTTTGTGCAACAAGGAATTTCGCTAACGCATGGGGTCATCTCTCTAGGTTATACCGGTATTTGCTTCATGCTGCTAGCACCTCGTTGCAAATGGCTTCCAGCAAAGGTCATGATGGGGCTAGCCCTAGTGACTGCTGCAGTTAACGGTTGGTTCGGCGCTTGCGTGCTGTTCCCGGTCCGTTCGTCCGTCGATCGCTTCGTTCCTAGTTCCGTGGTGGCCGCGTATGGCACGTTATGCGGATCTCTAATGTTGAGCTTCGGGGTCGTGTTTCTTGCGTTCCTGTTCCATACGATTTGGCGGAATAGAGGAGACCTAAAGCAGGTAGCGATCTATGCCGGGCTGCTGTGCGTCGCCGCGTCTCCGGTGTTTATTGCCCATCAGTACTCAAGCCGTTATACTGCAATGTCATTGCCTTATCTGATGTTGGCCGCGCAACCTTGGCGGGAGCAGACAATACTGACGTTTTCAACGGGCGTAGTCGGGTGCGGAATTGGGTTTCTGTCATTGGTGGGATATTTTAAGTCCTGAATACTGTTGTTCAAGGCAGAGTCTGACCCGCCGAAAGCGATTGCCGAGGCGCAGCGGCGCGATCAAGCGATCGCACGATAGATAACATCGTCGGGGTTGTTGTAAAAAAAGCAAGATATCGCTTCCAGCATTGGGCTCGATAGCGGTTTCGATCCCAAGTATCTCCGTGCTGGGGTGGGTTATGGCGGTTCTTGCGTCCGTTCAGCCATCCTCTAGCAAAATGCAAAATGCGGAATGCGCTTATGAATCGACCAAGGAGGCCGAATCGGTTGGGTGCTACGCAGAGCGTGTCCGTTTGTTAGAGTTCGGTGTTGAGAAGATCAAGTGCACTGAGATTGGGCCCACATCCAGACCAAGAGGAACGATTATCCATGATGCGCATACTTGTAACCGGCGCCGCCGGCTTTCTTGGCTCCCACCTAACCGACCGACTCCTGGCCGAGGGGTGCACGGTGTTCGGTGTGGATAATCTATCGACCGGGACTCTCGACAATATTTCTCACCTGATAAATGAACCGTGTTTCCAGTTCGAGGAACGTGATATTTGCGTGCCGTTCGATCCTGGTAGGGTGGACTACGTCTTTAATTTCGCCTCACCTGCTAGTCCACCGGAATATCTGCGCTTGGCCGTGGAGACGCTGCGAGCGGGCTCCGCTGGAGTTGAGAATACACTGGAAATAGCGGCCAGATACCATGCTGGGTATTTGCACGCATCGACCTCGGAATGCTACGGCGACCCGGCTGAGCATCCGCAAACTGAAGACTACTGGGGCAATGTGAACCCTATTGGTCCCCGCTCTGTCTATGATGAGGCCAAACGCTACGCCGAGGCGTTGGTGATGGCGTATCAGCGATCACGCAGCGTGAATACTCATCTTGTGCGAATCTTCAACACCTATGGGCCCCGCCTGCACCCAAGTGATGGCCGCGTGATCTCCAACTTCATGATGCAGGCTCTGCGTGGTGAATCGCTTACTGTCTATGGCGACGGCAACCAGACGCGCAGTTTCTGCTATGTCGA
This sequence comes from uncultured Occallatibacter sp., assembly GCA_964560845.1. Taxonomy (GTDB): domain Bacteria; phylum Acidobacteriota; class Terriglobia; order Terriglobales; family Acidobacteriaceae; genus Telmatobacter. The sequence continues at coordinate 33,539 of CAZLMY010000019.1, forward strand.
CGACCTTATTGAAGGAATCCTCCGCCTTGCACGTTCCCCAGAACACTCGCCGGTTAATATTGGAAACCCGGACGAGTTCACCATCCTCGAATGTGCACAAACCGTACTTGAGGTCACCGGTTCAAGAAGTGGACTCTGCTTTCAGGGCTTGCCCCAGGATGATCCAACTCGCCGTTGCCCCGACATCACGAAGGCCCGTACCCTGCTTGACTGGGAGCCAAGAATTTCCCTCCATGAAGGTCTGAAAAAGTCGCTGCAGTTCTTTAAGAGCCAACTCCTTGGCCAAAAGGTCGAGAGGGTTGCGTGGTCTGCGACTTAGACGAAAGGCCTAGAAAGCCTATGTAAACCAAGACAGCCATCGCTGAACACCCAAAAAGAAAGGCCGCTCGCCGAGAGCGGCCTTTCTTTTTGGTGCGCCCGCCATCGGTAACCGCACGAGTTCCCCTCTTGAGCAATCACCGATAACGGGTAGTATCACTGCTTACTCACGCCCGGTTTCCAGATCGTGTGTTTCTTCTGATTGCCGAAATCTTCCGCGAGCAGGCATGACCGCAAACGACCGTCTTCGTGGAAATAGACTCCGGAGTCGGGACCTTTAAGCGATGCCAGTATTCCCTGATGCGCGCATGGAACGCCCTGAACAACCTGATTCTTGGCCAGGTAGCAGACTCTCAGCTTTCCGCTCGGGAAGAAACCGGTACTGGATCCCTCGGACGGGCCGAGAAAGCCGCCGCCATCGCACTGCACATCGTGGATCAGCATACTGTGAACCAGCCCAACCCCCCAGAGCGAGCCGTCTGGCTTCAGATAGATCAGGGAACCGCGAGGAATCAGCGCTTCGCCGTACTGCGCCTCCTGGCTCGTTGTGCAACGCTCCAGTTTCCCGTTGGTGTAGAAAAAAGTGTAGTCTTTGGCGCAGGAATAACCCTGAATCACCGTGATCCGATGTAGTTTCATACGTGTTAATTCCGCCGGAGCGGCCACCAGAATTCCTGCGGAAGAGAGAATGAGGAGAAGCGCAAGTACAATCCATCTCGACATGGCGAACCTTTCTCAGACGATCGCTTTGGACTGCGGGTGTGTCCTCTACTCATTCGGCGCCGAACCCGCTGCTTTCTGTTCATTATGGAAGCACTGCGGCTCATGCGCAGGCCGATGCAGACACTTTCGCATCTGTCACAATGCAGGCGGCCACAGCGTCTCCTCGATTCATCAGGGTATCGCTCAGAAGATGGTAAACAAGCCCTCCGCTTCCGCTGCGCGGACCAAGCAAGTTAGCTCGCGCTTACGGTGCGGAGACGACGGCAGATTCCGAAGTGCCTTCCTTGTTCTCCGCAACCAGCCAACGTTGAATGGCGTTTATTAACACCGAGGGCTGCACCGGCTTGGGGACAAAGTCGTTCATGCCGGCGGTCTTGCACAGATCCTGGTCGCTTTGCATGGCGTTGGCAGTCATGGCGATAATGGGCACGTCGTGGTTCAGAACCGAGGATGTTGGGTTGCGAATCAGGCGCGTCGCCTCCACCCCATCCATCAGCGGCATGCGCATATCCATCAGCACCAGGGCGTAGGGGATCGCCTCCAGCGCTTTGATTGCCTCCACGCCGTTGGCCGCAATATCCGCGGCCAATCCATATTTCTTCAGTATGCCGATCGCTACCTGTTGGTTGACGAAGTTGTCTTCGGCCAGCAGGATTCTCGGCGAGAGCCCTGTGAACGGCTGCAGCGTGTCCTGGATTGCATCTTGTTTTTTGACTGCCTTGAGGACGGCGCCGGGCTCACCGGACAATACTCCGGCTAAAACGGCATGAAGGTCGTCGCGACGAATCGGCTTGGTGGCGCAACCCGCGAAGCCTGTCCTTTCCCAGTCCCGCCGGTCCCCGAGGGAGATCAGCAGAATCATGGGCATGCCCGCCAGACGCGGATCCGCTTTGATGGCCAGGCCCAGTTCTTCGCCGTTCATCTCCGGCATCTGCATATCGATCACGGCAATCTCAAACGGGTCGGCCTCGCCCACCGCGCTGGAAAGAACTTCTAGTGCCCATGCGCCTCCTTCAGCCCGTCCGGGGCGCATACCCCAGGAGGACGTCAGGTTGCACAGAATCTCGCGGCTGGTCGCGTTGTCGTCCACAATCAGAACGCGGATTCCGCTCAAGCCGTTGGGCACGAAGCCCTCCTTTCCTCTTCTTTGGAGCTTGCCAAGGACATGAGAATGGTGAACCGGAACTCCGTGCCCTGGCCTAGCATGCTCTTCACATCGATATGGCCGCCCATCAACTCCACCAGTTGATTCGCGATCGGCAGCCCCAGTCCCGTGCCGCCGAATTTGCGCGTCGTAGAAGCTTCTACCTGGCTGAACTTCTCAAAAATGGTCGACAGCTTTTCTTTTGGGATGCCGATGCCCGTATCGCGCACTGAAAATCGGAGCCGGTATCCAGATTCGGATTGGCTCTCGATGGAGACCCGCACATCGACTTCGCCGCGTTCGGTGAACTTGATGGCATTGCCCAGCAAATTAGTGAGAATCTGCCGCAGCCGTCCAGGGTCGCCTTGGATTGTGGCAGGTACGTCGGGGTCGGCGACGCAGAACAGCTCAATACCCTTGGCATCGGCCTGCGGAGAAAGTGCCGCAGCCAGATTGTCGAGCAGTTGCAGCAAGTCAAACGGCACTGTCTCCAGTTCCAGCTTGTTGGCTTCGATCTTCGACAGGTCCAGGATGTCGTTGATCAAACCCAGCAGAGAACTGCCGCTGGTGCGCACGGTTTCGGCATAGTGGCGCTGGTCGGGGGTCAAATCCGTGTCCAACAGCAGCTCGGTCATGCCGATTACGCCGTTCATCGGAGTGCGGATCTCGTGGCTCATATTGGCCAGGAATTCGCTCTTTGCCACGCTTGCCTGCTCGGCTTCTATAGCCAGTTTGCCGGCGCGAATGGTCTCTTCGCTCAGCCGCTGGTTGCTCTTGAGAATCTCTTCGCTGAGTTCGGCAGCCGCCCGGCTGCGATCCCGCAACACCAGCACACCCCGCGCCATGATGCCCACCTCGTCGCGGCGCTCGATCTCCGGCACCTTACCCTCGAACTCGCCGGCGGCAACGCTGGCGATTCTTACCGATAGCCGTCGCAGAGCACCGGCAAGGTCGCGGCCCAGCAGGAAGGTAATGAATCCGGCCACCCCGATCAGCCCGGCGAAAACCCACAGAAGAATGATCGTCTTGGCTCGGAAGGTGGCTTCTATGTCGTCGACATAAGCGCCCGTTCCTACCGACCATCCCCAGGGCTCGAATAACCGCGTATAGGCAATCTTGTCTACCGGTTCAACCAGACCCGGTTTGGGAATGCGATAGGTAGTCACGCCCTCTTTCTGGGCGGTCTTGCAGGCCTCGATCAAACGGAAAACCATGTAGGAGACAACCGGGAGCTTCTCCTTTTCAGGCGACTCGAGAACGTGTTTGCCCTCCCACTCCGGGTGGGACCCATGAGCCACTCCTACTCCATCCATGGTCCAGATGAAGAAGTAGTTGCCGTTGTCGTAGTGCAGCGCCCGCACGGCATCCTTGGCTGCGGTTTTGGCCGCTTCCTCGGTCATCAGTCCCTTGGTGGCCTGGTCGTGGTAAAACACCACGGCCGAGTAAGCGGTTTCCAGCAGATGTTTCACTTCCAGCGTGCGCGCCTGCAGCATCGACTGCTTCAGTGAAATCAGCGAGACCACCGAGATTCCGGCCTGAAAGGCGAATCCGATAACCAGGACGAGCATGAACCGCGATCGGACGCTGAGTCGAGCTAAGAGCATGTCGGATTCTCAATCTCGGTGGTTGGGCAAGTTGAAGAACGGGAAAACCCTTATTGCTGTATCGGCGGCAAGCAAGATTTATTTATCTCGAAATAGGCTCAGGGATGGGGCTTTTATCCCAGCCATGCGCACCTTCGCCGGCAGCCCGGGATGACGCTAACCCCCGCCGCATCAGTCTGCGCTCCCAGGAAATCGTGTCATCCCCTTCGTCTGCTGATTCCTCTCAGCCCCTACCGATGCCCGCCCGGATACAATACGGGGATGGAGTTTTGCGCCCCTCACCACCGGCTGGTTCCCGAATCCCGCATTTGCCAGGCGGTCCGGCCGGCATGAAGAACTTCTGGCGACTCCTCCGCTATTGGCTGCCCTTCTGGCTGCAACTGCTCCCCGGCGTCCTGCTGCTGGCCATGGTAGGCGTGCTCGACACCTTTCGCGTTCTGCTGCTGCAACCCATCTTCGACCAGGTCCTCAGGCCCGACGCCCCGGAAGGCCCCATCCTGCTCGGGCTCTCCAAGAGCCCCTGGCACTTCGATCTCAGGGCCCTGGTCCCCCCGTTCCTGCACATGCACAACGCATGGAACGTGGTGGCTTTCGCGCTTGTGCTCTCAACCCTTCTCAAGGGATTGTGCGATTACGCCGGTACTTACCTGGTGAACTATGCCGGGTTCAGCACCATTACCGACCTGCGCAATCACCTGTATGAAGTCACCATGCGCCGCTCGTCGAGCTTCTTTCACAAGCACGCCACCGGCACCATCCTCTCCACGCTCATCAACGATGTCGATCGGGTGCAGAACGCGCTCAGCTCGGTCATTGGCGAGTTCCTGCAACAGTTCTTCACATTCCTCGTCGGATTGGTCTTCGTCGTCAGGCTGGGTGGTCAACTCAGTTGGGCCTTGCTGCTGTTCATTCCGGTGGTGGTCACCTCGGCGCGCAAGATCGGCAGAGAAGTCCGCACCCGCACCCGCACCGGACAAGACAAGCTGGCCGAACTGCAGAACATCCTCCATGAGACGGTCACCGGCAACCGCATTGTGAAGGCCTTCAACACCGAGCTTTGGGAGATTCTGCGCTTCAAGAAGGCGGCCAAGCGCCTGTTCCGCGCCAACCTGCGCAACGTTCGCATCCAGAGCATCAGTTCGCCCCTGATGGATTCGATCGGCGCCATGGCCATCGCCATGTTCCTGTTCATCGGCCGCAACGAGATCATGCATGGGCGGATGACCATGGGCATGTTCGGCGCGTTCATCATTCTGCTGTTCAAGCTCTACGATCCGGTGCGCAAGTTTGCTTACTTCTACAACAGCTTCCAGCAGGCCATGGGCGCCTCGGCGTCGATTTTCAGCTTCTTCGACACCGAGGACGACGTCAAGGAACGCGCCCACGCCAAGTCGCTGCAGCGCTTTTCAAAGGCTGTCCGGTTTGAGAATGTCGGGTTCTCCTACTCCAGCGAAGAGGGCGAGCACCAGATTCTGCACAATGTCGACATCGAGGTGCGGGCCGGCGAGGTTTTGGCGCTGGTCGGCCCCAGCGGCGCCGGCAAGTCGACTCTGGTCAACCTGATTCCGCGCTTCTTCGACGCCACCTCCGGCCGCATCCTTATCGACGGCTGCGACCTGCACGATTGCACTCTGGGATCGCTCCGGCGCCAGGTTGCCCAGGTCACGCAAGAGACCATTCTCTTCAACGACACGGTGCGCAACAACATCGCCTACGGCCAGCCGGAAGTTCACCTCGACCTGGTGGAGCAGGCCGCCCGCAATGCCCTGGCCCACGACTTCATCCTGCGCATGCCTCAGGGCTACGACACCGTGATTGGCGAGAAGGGCTTCCGGCTCTCCGGCGGCGAGCGCCAGCGGATGGCCATTGCCCGCGCCATCCTCAAAGACGCGCCCATCCTGATCCTCGACGAGGCCACCTCCTCGCTCGACGCCGAAAGCGAATCCCTGGTGCAAGCGGCCCTGGCCAACCTGATGCAGGGCCGCACCGTGGTGGTCATCGCCCATCGGCTGGGTACCATCCGCCGCGCCAACCGCATCGCTGTCCTGGAAGAGGGCCGCATCACCGCCATCGGCACCCATGAGGAGCTTCTGGTAACCTCGCCAACCTATCAACGGCTCTATCGGTTACAGTTCATGGATGTCCCGGACGTTCCGGAGTTGCTGGAGCCCGAGCCGTCTGCCGCACCCGGCCAGCTCCTGGAGCCGGCGCTCTCTCTGGAAGAAGGGGATTAGCAAGAATGCCCATTTATTCGATGACCGGGTTTGCACGGACGCAGGTTCGCGTGAACGACCGTCTCAGTTACACGCTGAGCGTCAAAAGCGTCAATCACCGCTTTCTTGACGTGCAGTTGCGCCTGCCATCGGGCCTTGACGCGCTGGAGATGGAGCTGCGCAAGGCGCTCAAAGACAACCTGGTTCGCGGCCACGTGGAACTGACTCTCTCCGTCGATCGCAACGCCCAGCAAAGCGCCGGCTACAACCGCGAACTGGTGGCCGGCTTTCTGGCGGCCTTCAAGGCGGCCCGGCAAGAGCACGAACTGATCGGCGAGCCTGATTTGAACGGCATCCTGCGCCTTCCCGGCGCATTGCAGAACGACAGTCGCGGCAATAACGACGAAGACCTGACCGCAGTGGCCGAGAGCGTGCAATTGGAAGTCGGCCCCCTGCTGGAGCAGTTGAAGACGATGCGCGCCCGCGAAGGCGAAGGCCTTGAAGCGGTGCTCCATGCCACACTCGACCGGCTGGCCGAATCCACAACGGGCGTGGAGGCAGTTCGTCCGGAGATTGAGCAGCGCTACCAGGAACGGCTCACCCAGCGCCTCTTGACGGCCACCGGGCCGGAGTTCAACCGGCAACGGCTGCTGGAAGAGGTTGCGGTGCTGGTGGAACGCAGCGACGTGGCCGAGGAACTGGCCCGCATGCACACCCACATTGGTCATTTCCGGGAGTTGCTGCAGGCCGGCGGTGAAGTGGGCAAGAAGCTCGATTTCCTGCTCCAGGAGATGAATCGCGAGGCCAATACGCTGCTGTCGAAGACCGCCGGCGTCGGCGGCAAAGGCACGCGCATTACCGAATTGGGACTGGCCATGAAGTCGGAAATCGAAAAGGCACGCGAACAGATTCAGAACCTGGAATAACGGGCCGATCAGAAGAGAAGCATCGAGGGACAAAGCAACGTGGCAGGTATCCTTTTTATCATTTCGGCGCCCTCGGGCTCGGGCAAAAGCACTCTGGTCAGCGAGTTGCGCAAGCAGGTTAGCGGCGTGGAATTCGCCATCTCCTGGACCACGCGGCCGCCTCGCGGGTCCGAGCAGCATGGGCGCGAGTACAACTTCACCACTAGGGACGAGTTTCAGAAGATGCTCGCCGAGGGCGTCTTTCTGGAACATGCCGAGGTCTTCGGCAACTACTATGGCACCGCGCGCCAGTCGCTGGACGAAGCCCGCGCCGCCGGCCACGACCTGCTGCTGGATATCGACGTGCAGGGCGCCGCGCAGGTGCGCTCCCGCATGCCTGAAGCCGTAAGCATCTTCATCATGCCTCCCAATCCCCGCGTTCTCCGCACCCGGCTGCGCAACCGCAGCCGCGCCGAGGGCGTGGTGAACGAGGAAGAAGTCTTCCGCCGCCTCAATGAGGCAAGCAAGGAGATTGAGAATTATCGCGAGTACGGTTATATTCTGGTCAACGATATTCTCGACCGGGCGGTCGCACAGCTAGAGGCGATTGTGCTGGCCGAGCGGTTCTATCGGAACGGCGAAGTGATTGCCTATCGCTCCCGCAGGGTGTTGGAAGTGGCTGCGGCCTGCCTGCAGAACAACTCGCAGGAGCGGCTCAGGCCGGTGCTCGAGGCATTTGGCATTCTCGGCAATCACGGCCAGCAGATACTGAATTTCGACGGAGATCCCGATGAGGAGGATCTCGAGGACAACCAGAAGAGTCCCGAGGCCAGCGAGAACGATCCTCAGGACAAACGGGAGGAGTCCGGCAAGGAGCCCTCCGGCAACGAGTGAGGAGAGATCCGCATGAAGGTTGAGACTGGTTTCGATTCGAACTATCGCAAGGTTCTGGTCGCTGCACGCCGGGCCCGCCAGTTGCAAAGTGGTTCGCACGCGCTGATCCGCACCCAGTCCACCAAGGCCTGCCGCATCGCGCAGGAAGAGATCCAGGCCGGCAAAATCGCCTACGTCAAGGCCGAAGTCGAAGTCCACAAACCCTTGATCGAAGGCCCCGCCGTTCCGATTCTGCTCAGCTAGCCTTGCCGTCCCTTCACCAATAAACTCTCATCCCGAGCAACCTGACACGCCCATCGAGTTACGGAGACCATGAACCAGGCCACGGGCTCTCGAAATGCAGGCGCCATCGCTAAATGGCTGTCTCGGCGTAGCGGAGCCTAACTCGCTGTTTATCTGCGCAGTGAAACCGCATCTCCCATGCGGCGCGTCCACGAATTTGTAGCGCTGGCCTCCCGGCCGGCTGTGGCGTGGGTCTCCCGACCCACGCAGCATTCCGTTTGCTCCGCCACGGTGCGCGAACGACATGAAGGAATGAGGCGCGTTTCAGCCAAGTCTAAAAACCTGCGGTTGCTCTGTGCCTTGCCGGTTGGCGATTCCCCGAACCTCGACCGACCCGTCATGCCACCCTTCCACAATCGAAACGTTCTACAATCGAGCCATGAGAGTAATTGTGGGCGTCTCCGGCGGGATCGCAGCCTATAAAGCGGCGGAACTGGTGCGCGCCTTGCAGCGTCAAGCCTTTGAAGTCCATGTGGTCATGACCGAGGCGGCCTGCCGCTTCATCCAGCCGCTCACTTTCGCCGCGCTCACCGGCCACAAGGTCATCACCAGCCTGTGGGACGACGGCGGCACCGCCGATGGCGCCTACGATTCGTCGATTGAGCACATTGGCGAGGCGCAATGGGCCGATCTGCTGGTGGTGGCTCCGGCTACGGCCAACACCCTGGCCAAATTCGCGCACGGGCTGGCCGACGACTTTCTGACCACCCTCTACCTTGCTACACAGGCGCCCGTGCTTGTGGCTCCGGCCATGAACGTGAACATGTGGAACCACCCCGCCACCCAGGCCAACCTCGATCTGCTGCGCTTGCGCGGCGTTCGGGTTGTGGAACCGGGCACCGGAGAACTGGCCTGCGGCATGGTGGGCGCCGGACGCATGGCCGAGCCCGCGGAGATCGCTGAAGCTGTGGTCCGCGCCCTCAATCGCCGCAACGATCTGGCTGGAGAAACGGTTCTGGTGACCGCCGGAGGCACCCGCGAGGCGCTCGACCCGGTGCGCTTTCTGGGCAACCGCTCCAGCGGCAAGATGGGCTATGCGCTCGCCGAGGCTGCCCACAGCCGGGGAGCGCGCGTCATTATTGTCAGCGGACCCTCCGCGCTGCGCCCTCCGGCGCATTGCGAGCTGATCCAGATCACCACCGCCGAGCAGATGAGGGACTCCGTCCTCTCGCGCATGGCAGAATCCACGCTCATCATCAAAGCCGCCGCCGTGGCCGACTATCGCCCCGTCCTGGTTTCCGAACAGAAGCTGAAGCGCACCGGGCCCATGATGCTGGAACTGGCTCCAACTGAAGACATTCTGGCCGAAGTGGTGCGCCGCCGACGGCCCGGGCAGTTGATCGTTGGCTTTGCGGCCGAGACTGAGAACCGCATGGAAAACGGCCGCGCCAAGCTGCTGCGCAAAGGCGCCGACGCCATTGTGGTGAACGAAGTGGGCGATGGCGTCGGCATTGACGCCGATGTGAATGCTGCCACTTTCCTCACCGCAACCACCGCCATCGAGCTGCCGGAAATGCCCAAGCGCAAGCTGGCCGACCGCATTCTCGACGAGATTCTCACCCTTCGCCGGCCGCAGTCGATGGTGCTTGAATTCGACGACCACGTGGATGAAAAGACCAGGCAAGACCGGGTGCTGGAAGAGATCGTTATGCCCGCCGCTCGCCGCCAACTGATTGTGGAGTAAGCAACGTGGCGCAATCGCTCGACCCCACGATCCGCGAAGCCCTGGAAGCCCGCCTGCGCTTCTACCGCGACCTGGGCCTCACCGAGTTCTATCGCCGCCCCGTGGACCCCGCGCTGCAGGCAAAGCTGGCCGCCGCAGAAGCCGAGGTGGAAATTCCACAACCGCTGGGTGCCCCAGGTCCCTCGCCTTTGGGGACCTGGGAAACGAATACCCCACCAACTCCAACCCAGAATCTGGGTGCCCCATCCATTCCGCGTCTTTCTGCCGAATGGGTGGGAGCGCAAGAGAAACAGCCTGCGGGTGCCCCAGGTCCCTCGCCTTTGGGGACTTGGGAGCCTCAGACCTCCCCGGTTACTCCAGTCCCCGCTTCGGAGACCTGGAAATCGTCATCCCAGCCTTCAAACTCCCAGGAGGACCTCATCGCTCCCCGCAAGCCCATGCCCGCGCCCCCGCAAATCGGCGCCATTGTCCCGCCGCCCGAGCGCGCCGCAGCCTTGCAGATCATTCGCGACGAGATCGGCAACTGTACCCGCTGCGCCCTGCACACCGGCCGCAACAAGCTGGTCTTCGGCGACGGCGACCCCGCCGCGCGTCTGATGTTTGTCGGTGAAGGCCCCGGCGCCGACGAGGATGCCTCCGGCCTGCCGTTTGTCGGCAAGGCCGGCCAGCTTCTGAACAACATGATTGCCGCCATGGGCCTCAAGCGCGAACAGGTGTACATCGCCAACGTGGTCAAGTGCCGCCCGCCGGGCAACCGCGTCCCCGAGCCGGAAGAGGGCGCTACCTGCTCGCCGTTCCTCTTCCGCCAAATCGACGTGGTCCGCCCCCAGGTGCTGGTTGCCCTGGGAGCCACAGCGGCCACTTACCTGCTAGGCGTGCGCCAGCCCCTCGCCGGCCTGCGCGGCCGTGTACATCCGGTCCGCGGCACTCAACTCATCGTGACCTATCACCCCGCGTATCTGCTGCGCGACCCAAGGCAAAAGAAAGAAGCCTGGGCCGACCTGCAAATCGCCATGCGCGAGCTGGGCCTGAAGCCGCCTGCGAAAGCCTGAGCGGTTCAACCGCAGGCCCGTCCATCACCTTCCTCCAGCCACAAACATGCCCACTCCCAACCACAAAACCACCGTGCCCCAATCCTTTCGCGCTTTTCCGTCGAAAGGGTAGGGCACCTCGCAACCAACGAGTCTCCCCTCCGCACCTTCCCCCAACACACGAGATCTCGGGTACTCCGTATTGCCCGCTGAGTCGATCGCCTGTCATGCGGCAGCAAGCAGGTGCAATGCGTGCAACATGACAAATGTCACATTGCATTGCTGACTCTCCCCACTTCAATTGCTGCCTGGTTGCTCCCATACTCGATCTTGTCAGACACCATATCCCACGAAGGAGCGAGCCATGAGCACCGTCCTTGACCGTCCCAACGCCATTCCCGTGCCTGTTCCCATCCCGTCCGGTGAAGCTGTCGCCTCACTTGACCGCGTCACCAAGCGGTTTCCCAACGGGGTCGTCGCTCTCGACGAACTCAGCTTGACCCTCCGCCGCGGCGAGGTGGTTGCGCTCCTTGGTCCCAACGGAGCAGGAAAATCCACTGCGGTCAAGCTTCTCATGGGTCTCAGTTCGCCGACATCCGGGGCCGTCGCCATCTTTGGCGCCGACCCGCGAAACCATGCGGCGCGTGCCCGTACAGGAGTAATGCTGCAAGTCGGCAGGGCCCCCGAAATGCTGCGCGTGCGCGAACACATCGAGCTCTTTCGGGGCTACTACCCAAGCCCCATGGCCTACGCCGACATCGTTCAGGTCGCCGGTCTCAGTGGCATCGAATCGCGCTTCTTTGGCCAGCTTTCCGGGGGGCAGAAACAGCGCGTTCTGTTTGCGCTCGCCCTGGCAGGAGATCCGGACCTGGTCTTCCTCGACGAGCCGACCGTCGGCCTCGACATCAAATCTCGCCGAGCGATGTGGGCGCAGATCGAGTTGCTCGTCGCTCGGGGCAAGACCGTGCTCCTCACCACTCACTACCTTGAGGAAGCCGATTCTCTGGCACAACGCATCGTGGTCATCGATAAGGGCCGCATCGTCTGCGAGGGCACCCCTGCCGAGGTCAAATCGCTCGGCTCCACTACTCCGGGCACGGCAACGGGCGGCAGTGTCAAAATCATCCGCTGCGCTACCACGATTCCAACGCATGCTCTGCTGAATATCCCCGGCGTGACCAGCGCCACGGTGAATGGCGACTTCACCACGATCCTCACCCGTCAGGCCGAGTCGACGATGCGCGAAATGCTCGCGCTCGATCTTTCGCTGCACTCGATCGACGTGCAGAGCCCCAAGCTCGAAGACGCCTTCCTGGCCCTCACCGGAGACCACGACTAGACGCCGGCAAAGCTGCTCTTGTGAATGGAATTCGCAGGGATTCCGCAATTGGCTTCCCGGCCGTCAACCTCAAAAAAGGAGCGACTCATGTCCACCGCGACGTTGAACTTTCCCCGCTACAACCCTCTCACCCGCAGCCTGCCGATCTTCTTGCGCGAAACCCGCTACGAGTTCATTCGCCTGCTGCGTACGCGCAGCTTCTCCTTTTCTGTCGTCGGCTTCCCGGTGGTGTTCTATCTCTTCTTCGGGATCGTCATGAATCGTGGTCAGCAAATCGGCGCCATCTCGGTCGCCAAATATGTCCTCGCCAGCTATGCGGTCTTTGGCATGGTGGGCGCAGCGCTGTTCGGCATCGGCGTGGGTCTTGCCGCCGACCTTGCTGCCGGATGGCTCGACCTGAAGCGCGCCAGCCCGATGCCCCCAATGGCCTATGTCCTCGCCAAGTGCTGCTCCGCGGTGTTTTTCGGCATCCTCATCGTTAGCCTGCTTGCGCTGATGGGCATCACCTTGGGCAATGTCTCGCTGAGCTTCGCCGAATATGCCCGCATGATAGCCCTCACCGTCGTCGGCGTCATTCCTTTCGTCTGCATGGGGCTGGCGCTCGCCCTGTTGGTCCCCTTCAGTTCCGCACCCGGCATCACCAACATGATCTATCTGCCCATGAGTTTCTGCGGAGGACTCTGGGTCCCGCTCATGTTCCTGCCGCACTTCATGCAGACGATCGCCGTGCTCATGCCCACCTATCACCTCGGCCAATTGATGCTCGGCGCTTTCGGCTACGCCAGCACGGGCACCACTCTGAGCCACTGGTATGGGCTCTTCGGATTTACACTGCTGATGCTGGGAATCGCCGGCATGGCCTTGCGGCGTCTTGAGCAAAACTCCTAGGGCGTACACTGCAGACAATAAAGTCATGTCTACGACCGGCCTCAACTCGAAGCACCGCCAAAGCCGATGGGCCTGGATGTGGCTCGCCTACACGGCTTTCCTCTTTATCCGGCCTCTGGTGGAGCCGAGCCGCGCTCTCTGGTTCGGCACCATCGCCTGTTTGGTGGTCTTTCTCGCCATTTTTCAGGCTCTCTTCAACCCCGCAGAGCAAGCCCGGCCCGTGCGCTTTTGGATGATCGGCGCAACGTTCGTTCTGGGCCTCGCGGTGTTTCCCTGGAACGGCGGCGCTTCCACATTCTTCATCTACGCGGCGGCGTTTCTTCCCTTTGCCATGCAGTCCTCCCGGCGCGCCATTACGCTCATCCTCCTCGAGTCTCTGGTCATTCTCGCGGAGGGCGCGCTCTTCACTCTTGCCGTCCCCAACGGGGCCTTTTACATCGGCTGGCCCAACACCTTCTTCGCCATCTTTCTGGTCATTGTGATCGGCGGCGGTAACATCCACTACGCCGAACAGAAGCGCGCAGGATTGAAGCTCCAAGCTGCGCTCCAAGAGAATGTGACCCTTGCCGCTGTCGCCGAACGCGAACGCATCGCCCGCGACCTGCACGATGTCCTCGGCCATACGCTGTCTGTCATCGTCCTCAAAGCCGAACTCGCGGGCCGCCTTGTCGCCATCGATCCCGCCCGCGCCGCCGCGGAAATGGGGGATGTAGAACGCACCTCCCGCGCCGCCCTTGCTGAAATCCGCGAAGCCATCGGAGGTTATCGTTCCCGCGGCCTGGCCGCCGAAATCGACGCAGCCCGCCGCACCCTCGATGCTGCCGGCGTCACGCTCTTTGCGGAGTGCAGGCCCGACCGCGATTCCTTCAGTCCTCAGGAAGAAACCGCCCTGGCCCTTGCGCTGCGCGAAGCCGTTACCAACATCGTCCGCCACGCGCGCGCCACCACCTGCAGCCTGCGCTTCGTCTCGGAAGACGGCCATCGCCGCATCGTTGTGGAAGACGACGGGCAGCACGCTATTGTGCGCGAAGGCAACGGACTGCGCGGCATGCGCGAACGCATCGAATCGCTCGGCGGCCATTTCTCTCTTCAACGCGGCGTTGCGCAAAATCACGGAACCCGGCTCACCATTGATCTGCCGCACCGCGAGGCCTCCACGACATGAACGCTGCTCCACGCTCCATCGCCCCGATTCGCGTCCTGCTTGCGGAAGATCAGACCATGCTGCGCGGCGCGCTCGCCGCTCTCCTCGATCTCGAACCCGACATCGCCGTCATCGCCCAGGCCGCGAACGGCCGCGAGGCTTTAAAGCTTGCCCGCCTGCACAAGCCCGATGTCGTCATCACCGACATCGAGATGCCCGAGCGAACCGGCCTCGAACTCGCTGACGACCTCAAGAGAACCACCCCCAGCCCTCATGTCATCATCCTGACTACTTTTGCGCGTCCAGGATATCTTCGCCGAGCCCTCGATGCCGGGGCGCGCGGGTACCTTCTCAAAGACCGCCCTGCCACCGAACTCGCAGAGGCCATTCGGCGCGTGCACGCCGGGCTGCGCGCCATCGATCCCTCCCTTGCCGCCGAAGTTTGGAACGGCGAGGCTGATCCTCTCACCGACCGCGAGCGGCAAACCCTGCAGCGCGCCGGCGAAGGACGCTCGACCGCGGAAATCGCCGCCGAGTTGCGTCTCTCGGAAGGGACCGTCCGCAACTATCTTTCTGAGTCCATTGCCAAGCTTGGCGCGGCCAATCGAATTGACGCTGCCCGGATCGCCCGCGCCCGCGGCTGGCTGTAATTGGCGGCCGGCTCGGAGTCAATTACCGGAGCAAATGGGGCCCATTGACACTCTCCTGCAATCGCCTGGGGTTGGCAGCCTCGCGCCAGGGATTCCAGTCGGGGTAGTTCCCGCCAGCAAAATCTGCCGCAAGGCAGGGGTGCCATACACTAGCGAGTTTGAGGTACAGCGGCGCGCTTGTGCTTCTGGATCTGGGTAAGTACCGGCCGCGCAATCAGCAGGGCGGCCAGAATCAGGGTATTGCTCATGGGCGAAAGCACGCCCGGCTTGACCTGCCACCAGTAATGCACCACTCCGCAGACCGCGGCCGCGTAGACCAGCTTGTGGAGCCGGTTCCAGCGCTTCCCGCCCAGCTTGCGGATGGCCCAGTTGGTCGAGGTCATGGCCAGCGGCACCAGCAGTAGCCACGCAGCCAAGCCGATAGTGATGAAGCGGCGTTTGGCGATGTCGGCCACCATTGCGTTCACGTCGAATCCGGCATAGAGCGCAACATACGTCAGCAGGTGCAGCGTGGCATAGAAGAACGCGAACAGCCCCAGCAGCCGCCGGAATTTGATTAGCCAGGCTAGTCGCGGCGAGAGCCGCCGCAGCGGCGTAATGGCCAGCGAAATGGTCAGCAGGTTCAGCGTCGTTGCGCCGGTGGCAAAAGTGATTTTCGCGGTTGCGTCGGGACCCAGTGTGTTGGTCACGGCTCCGTACACGAGCAAACCCAGCGGCCAAAGGCAGGCCAGCCAGGTAACGGTCTTGAGAGCGAGTATCGTTCTTCGAGTCATGGGTGCCGAGTCAGCGGAGTTAGGACGGTTAGCGGTGTTGGCGGAGTTAGCGAGTGGTATGTCTCAAGCAGATCGTCGATTATTGGTGTCGAGGCCAAAGTGTTCAGGCTTCTGAAAAACGCCTTCAGAAGGCATTGTGCGTCAGGGCACGACTTCAGTCGTGCCGAAAAGGTACCCAAAATGGGTGGGGCTTTAGCCCCTGGGGAAAAACCACTCAAACCTGCCATCTCCCCCTGGTCAATCAAAACCGATCGAATGTGTGAGACATACCGCTAGCTCCGGTAACACGCGCGCAGCGCGGCTATAGCGATTCCAGAATGAATGTACCCAGGAACCGCAGCGTTCAAGTCGACGCGACCACAAGGAGCGGCGACCCTGCGCGATGCAAGATAGGGCACACCTATTCTGGAATCGCTCTAACCCCACTAACTCCGCTTCAGAAATACCTGCGCAAGTCCATGCCATTGTAAAGCGACGCTACCTGATTGGCATAGCCGTTAAAAAGCAGCGTGTCTTTGCGCTGCGCATAGAAGGGCAGCCCGATGCGCCGTTCTGTCTTCTGGCTCCAGCGAGGGTGATCCACACTAGGGTTCACGTTGGAGTAGAACCCATACTCGCCTGGTCCCTGTTCGTTCCAGGTGGTGGGCGGCTGTTTGTCGAGGAAGCGCACGGCCACGATGGATTTCGCCGACTTGAAGCCGTACTTCCACGGCACCACGATCCGCACCGGAGCGCCGTCCTGGTTGGGCAGCACCTCGCCATAGAGGCCAAAGGTCAGCAGCGCCAACGGGTGCATGGCCTCATCCATGCGCAACCCCTCGCTGTAGGGCCAGAAGATAGTCGACTCCGAAGCCCATTTCTCAACGTGCTTGTCGTAGTAGGAGAGGAACTGCACATACTTGGCCGTGGAGAGCGGCTGGCACTGCTGAATGAAGGCGGAGAGCGAATAACCCACCCACGGAATGACCATGCTCCAGGCCTCGACGCAGCGATGGCGATAGACGCGGTCTTCCAGCGGCTGCAGCTTGAGCAGCGCTTCAATGTCAAAGGTCTTGGGAGTCTTCACCTGGCCATCGACACGGATGGTCCAGGGCCGCGTGGGCAGGCCGCCGGCATTCTTGGCCGGGTCGCTCTTGTCCACGCCGAACTCGTAGAAATTGTTGTAGTGGGTGATGTCCTCGTAGCTGGTCAACGCCTCGCCGGTGGTGGTCAGCGGACTCTTCACCGTCTGCAGCTTGGTTCCGGCGCGGGCGCCGATCCGCGGCGAAATCACCTCGGCAATCCGCTCTGCGCCCAGGACCGCGGCACTCACGGCCAGAGCGCTTGAGAAGGCTCCGCGGAGAAACTTGCGGCGGTTCAGATACTGGTCCTTGGTCGTGATGGCGGAAGAGGGAATGTCTGCCGGTTTACCGATGAGCATTGTTAACCTCGCGACGGGGAAAAGTCGGCCGCATTCATTAGACACACCAATGTGGCCCCGCGTTACAAGATACCTCTTTTGGGCCTGGTGTCGAGAATCCTGGCGTGAAAGCTCGTCAAGGGCGACGGTCCAACGCCGATGGGGGGAAAACGAGACCGGAACCCCGTACGGCGGCGAGTTCTTTTCCCGGGGCTCCGGATCGCAAGGAGGAAGCAAGCCATGATGGGAACCATCGTAGCCTGTATGGAGGATCTGGTGACAAAGAAGTTTGGCGCGGTCAAATGGAAGGAGTCGCTCAAGAACGCGGGATTCTCGGACGCGCGATTGTTCTCCACGCTGGAAGATGTGGCCGATGCGCAGGTGCTGGCGCTGATGAAAGGCATCGCCGATGCCGGCTCGTTGACCATGAACCAGGTGATGGATGCATTCGGCGAGCACTGGTCGAGTCAATTCGCTCCCAAGCTTTACAGCTCGTATTTTGCAGCGGCCAAAAGCACGCGCGAATTGCTGCTCAGCCTCGACAAGGTGCACACGTCCATCACCCGGGTCATGAAGTCAGCCCGGCCGCCTCATTTCACCTATGAATGGCAGGGAGACAAACACTTGGTGATGCACTATCAGTCCGGGCGCGGCTTGATCGCCCTGATGCCCGGACTCATTCATGGCCTGGGCACCTACTACAAAGACCGGCCATCGGTGAGAATTGCCGGCAATGCTGTCCATGTGGAGTTTGCCTGAATAAAGTCGGTTGCCGATTCTCGATTGCCGCTACAGCTTCATCATGGGCAACGGGCTCAGCGGATGGGTGCGGCAGCGGCGCAGTGCAAGCTTGGTAAGCACCCCGTAGAACCCGAGGCTGGGAAACGCGGCACGGACTGCGATGACCGAGTCGCGTCGCAATCCGGACCGCAGCCAGCCCATGCTGACATCGGCCCAATCGGCTTTGCGAAAGGCATTCACCAGGGCAGCGTCCGCGCCCCGGTACGGCGTGCATTTATGGTGATTCTCGATCATCGCATCGATGGCTGGTGCCCAGACTGAAAGGTCATTTTGCAAGAGGTAGTCGGCCGCCAACTTGCGCGAGAAATCCAGATAATCGAAGGTGCGGAACTCCCAGATGCCCAGGTCGTGAAAGGCTGCGGCGATGGCGATCTTTTCTTCATCCTCATGGGCGGGATTGAAAAGAGCAAGGCAATAGTGGAAGACGCGATAGCAGTGATTGCGATAAGCCGCAGCGTCGTCGCCAAGAGAGGTTTTTGAGTGGTCGAGAATCTCGTCGATGACTGCGATGCGCGTGCCGATTTTCATGCTCGTTCCAGAGATCGCACCCGGCTCGGTTACGGCAGCTTGAACGCCTTGACTGCGATTGCGTTGGGTGCGCGGCCGGTGGGCAGCAGGGTAAACAGGGCGTGCGAAGCGGTGCGCACCACGGCCACGTCGCCGGAGCCGGCATCCACCACCAGCAGCAGGTGGCCGGAGGCGGAAAACGCCAGCGCCGAGGGGCCGTCTCCCACGTGGATCGAGCCGATCAGCTTGCCGTCGTCGATCGAGTAAATGGTCACGGCCTGGGAGTGAAGATTGCCGACGTAGAGCATGGTGTTGTCGCGCGAAACCAGCCCGCGGATGGGGTCGTCCCCGATCATGTAGGCCCCGCCCACGTCGTTGGTCGAGGTCACGACTTCCGAGATCGAGTCGGAGCGGGAATTCGATACAAACAGTTCGCCGCCATCGGGCTTGAGCGCCAGTTGCACCGGAGCGTGGCCCACATCCATCACTGTCTCCAATCGGTCAGGCTGGCCGGCATGGGCCAGGCCGATGGCCAGCACCTGGTGGCCCGCCGCGCAGGCTACGAACGCCTTGGAGGAGTCGGGCAGAATCACGGCGTCGGCTGCGCCCGGGCAGCCCGCGAAGACGGCGCGCACGGCATGAGTGGCGGGATCGATCAGTGTGGCGGAGTCGCCCTGGCTGTTGGCCACCACCAGCGTCTTGCCGTCGGGAGACACGCGAGCGGCCACCGGCGTTTCGCCCGTGCCGATCAGCGCAACTTCGCGGCGGGCTTTGAGGTCGATCACCGAGACGCTGTTTGATCCCGAGTTGGCCACATAGGCCAGATCGCCCGTAGGGGCAAGCTCGATGGAGACCGGAAGCCGATGCACCGCAATGGTGGCCGCCACGCTGTTGTTCTCAGCGTTGATGACCGAGACCGATCCCTGGCCCATGGCGGCGCCGGAATTCACGACGTACACCTCGTTGCGGGTAGGGCTGACGGCTACGGCCACGGGATTGAGGCCCACCGGCAGTTCGCGATCGAGGCGCACATTCACCACGTCGATAACCGATACCGTGCCGCTTCCGCCGTTGGTTACGTAGGCGTACTCGCGATAGTTGGGCGGGTATTGCGGAAAGTCGTGGGGGCGGCAGGCGGTGAGGCTCAGGGCGAGCAAGGCCAGTGCGGTAAAGCGAACGGATGGAGCGTGCCGCAGATTCATGGGAGGCGTCCGACGATCGAAGATGGACCGGTTGAAGCTCGTTTGAGGCCCATCCGCGCGCTCAAAGTAGCAGTCGCGCGGACGATGCCTGAGGTCATTGAATGCCGGAAACGATGCGGGCGGCTAGATCTGCGCGTCCCGGCTACTTGGCAAGCTTGTCCAGAGACTCAGCCGCCACCGTGTCCAGGTGGATGCCGCGGGGCAGGGAACGGCCCACCACCGGGGCGATCTTCTCAATCTCATCCAACATGACCACAAACTGGCTGGGATAGATGGATTGCGGACCGTCGGAGAGAGCCTTTTCGGGGTGGTCGTGCACTTCGACCAGCAGGCCGTCGGCGCCCGAGGCTACCGAGGCGCGGCCCATGGGCAACACGCTGTCGCGCTTGCCGGTGGCGTGGCTGGGGTCGACGAGGATAGGCAGATGGCTGAGCCGCCGCACGGCGGGAATGATGCTAAGGTCGAGCGTGTTGCGGGTGTGATCGGTAAACGTACGCACGCCGCGCTCGCACAGAATCACTTCGTAATTGCCCTCGCTCATGATGTACTCGGCCGACATCAGGAACTCGTCGAGCGTGGCCGATAACCCGCGCTTCAGCAGTACCGGCTTGCGCAGCTTGCCGGCATGTTTCAGCAGCGAGAAGTTCTGCATGTTGCGCGCGCCGATCTGGATTACGTCGGCCCACTCGGCCACCAGGTCGAGGGTCTCGCGGTCGATGGCCTCAGTCACAATGCGCAGTCCGAACTGGCTGCGGATCTCGGCCATGATGCGCAGCGCTTCAAGACCCAGCCCCTGAAAGGCGTAGGGCGAAGTGCGCGGCTTGAAGGCGCCGCCGCGGAAAAACTGGGCTCCGGCGGCGGCCACTTGCTCGGCGATGGCGAAGGCCTGCTCCCGGCTCTCGATCGAGCAGGGCCCGGCGATCATGGCCAGGTTGCGCCCGCCGATGGTGGCGTCGGTGCCCGCAAAGCGGATCACCGTGTCTTCTTCCTTGACGTCGCGGCTGGCCAGCTTGTAGGCCTTGGAGACACGGATCACTTCGGCCACGCCGGAAAGCGCCTCGAGGTTGCCGCGTTCCACTTGGTCCTTGTTGCCGGTGATGCCGATGGCGGTGCGCTGGGCGCCGGGAAGCGGATGGGC
>CAZLMY010000020.1:0-54036 GCA_964560845.1 uncultured Occallatibacter sp.
CACACAGGCGGTGTCCTTGGTGCCGATACAGGGTTCTGCAATGACATATGCCATCTTTGATCACTCCGGGGAGACTAACTCTCGACGCTGATAGTAGCACAGCGGACCTAGGAAAGGCAGGGGTCAGTGGAGCAGTTAACAGTGAACAGGGGTCAGTGGTCGGTGAACCGGCGGCGGGACTCAGTCTGTGGTTTCCCACCCTTCCGCGATGAAATTGCGGAAGGATGGGGGACCCTGCTTGATCGAGCTAACCGGCTGCGGCAGCTTTGGCGGCGCGACGCTCGGCGAACTCCTGAGGCGTGGGGATGGGCGTCAAGTCTTTGCCTGCGAAGAGTCTCCGGAAAAAAGCCTGCATTTCCTCGTGAATCAGGCCATTGGTGGCCAGATTTTCGCGGCTGTCGAGGCGGAATTGGCTGCCCGAGAAAGTAGTCACTCGACCGCCTGCCTCGGCCACCAGCAGAATGCCGGCGGCTGTATCCCAGGGGTTGAGGTTGAACTCCCAGAAGGCGTCCATGCGGCCACAAGCTACGTAAGCCAGGTCGAGCGCGGCCGAACCGGCACGGCGCACGCCATGCGACCGCAAGGTGAATTCCTGATAAAAATGGATGTTCGGACTGTCGTGGCGCTTGTGGCTGGGAAAGCCCGTGGCAACCAAGGCCTCGGCTAGCTCTGGCGTTTTTGAAACATGGATGGGTTTGCCGTTGAGGCGCGCGCCCAGGCCTTGTTCGGCGGTGAAGAGCTCATCGCGGTTGGGGTCGTAGATGACCGCGGCCACGACTGTGCCGTCCTGGTCTGCCTCAATGCCTTCGGGGCGGTGTTCCAACCCTAGCGAGACGCAGAAATGGGGAAAGCTGTGGGCGAAGTTGGTGGTTCCGTCCAGCGGGTCCACGTACCAGCGGAACTCGCCTGCCATCCGGTCGCGGGTGCCCTCTTCGCCAAAAATGCCGTGCTCGGGAAAGGCCTCGCCGAGCCGCGCGCGGATCAGCTTCTCGGCCCCGCGGTCGGCCGCCGTGACCAGATCCACATCTCCCTTGTATTCGGTCTCGACGCCTTCAGCCAAAAACTTGCGCAGCAGAGCGCCTGCCTCCCGCGCAATGGCCGAGGCCTTGGGAACCCACTTGAATTCCGGCTGCGTCTCCAATGGGCCGGTCAAGAGGCTGCCCCGTTCAATTTGGCCACGTTCACCGCGGCTGCCGCGCCATTTGGCTGCTCGGGCCGGGGACCGCGCTTGCGGCCTACCTCGGAGATGGAGCGGATCTGATGCTTGTAGATGAACAGGTTGGGTTGACTCTCGCGGGTCAGGCGCAACATGGAGTCGTCAAAGTATTCAATCCAGCCGCGTACGGTCTCGCCGTCGCGCAGCTTGACGATCACAGCCACCTGGCGCTCACTGAGTGAGCGCAGGTACAACGCTTCCTCGCCGGTTTCACCCGGGGGAGGCGCCTTCGAACGGCGACGTGTAGAGAGTGGGGATGCCATGATGTCATTTTAGATGCGTCGCGCTTCAGACCGATGGCCTCGGTGCAATGAACTTTGGTCACTTTGACACAGAGATCAGAGATCAAGGATCAGGGATCAGGGATTAGGGATCAGGCGCAGGCTACCGGGGTCGAAACGAACGTTTTATATTGATACTGGTGACCAATATCCATGTCTAAACGTGAATTTCAGACCGAAGTCAATCAACTGCTGCAACTGATCATCCACTCGCTCTACTCTCATCCAGAGATTTTTCTGCGCGAGTTGATCTCCAACTCCAGCGACGCGCTGGACAAGCTGCGCCATCTGACCCTGGTCGAGGATGCCTACAAGGCCCTGCCCTTCAATCCCCGCATCGATCTGGAACTGGACGAGGAGAAGAAGACGCTGACCATTGCCGACACCGGCATTGGCATGAACGAAGAAGACCTGGTTTCGCACCTGGGCACCATCGCCCGCTCCGGAACCAAGAACTTCCTCTCCCAGCTCTCCGGCGACGCCAAGAAGGATTCCAACCTGATCGGCCAGTTCGGCGTGGGCTTCTACAGCGCCTTCATGGTGGCAGACCGCATTGAAGTGATCTCGCGCAAGGCCGGCGAAGACAAGGCCTGGCGCTGGATCAGCGACGGCAAGAGCGGCTTCGAGATCGAGCCCGCCGAGCGTGAAGTGGCCGGCACCACCGTGCTGCTGCACTTCAACGAAGAGGGCCAGCAGTATGCCAATAGCTGGCGTCTGCAGGAGGTGGTCAAGAAATACTCCAACCACATCGCTTTCCCGATCTTCCTGACTTACGACAAGAGCGACTGGAATGCGGAAGAAAAGAAGTCGACCAAGAGCCGCGTCACCGAACAGGTGAACGCCGCCAGCGCCCTGTGGCGCCGGCCCAAGAGCGAGTTGAAGGACGAGGACTACAAGGAACTCTACAAGTCCATCACCGGCGACTCCGAAGATCCGTTGTTCTGGTTCCACACCAAGGCGGAAGGCTCGCTGGAGTACACCACGCTGTTCTATGTGCCGTCGAAGGCGCCGCTGGATCTCTACCACGCCGAATACAAGGTGGGCGTGAAGCTCTATGTGAAGCGCGTGTTCATCATGGACGACGCCAAGGAGCTTCTGCCGCAATACCTGCGCTTTGTCCGCGGCATCATCGACAGCGAAGATCTGCCCCTGAACATCAGCCGCGAGATTCTGCAGCAAAACAAGGTGCTCACCAGCATCCGCACGGCCAGCGTGAAAAAGATTCTCTCGGAGCTGAAGAACATTGCCGCCAACCAGCCTGAAAAGTACCTGGACTTCATCGACCAATACAATCGGCCGCTGAAAGAGGGCCTGTACGGCGACTATGCCAACCGCGAGACTCTGCTCGATCTGATCCGCTTCAAGTCCACCAAGGTGGAAGGCGTGACCAGCCTGGCTGAGGTGAAGACGCGCATGAGGGAAGGGCAGAAGAGCATCTACTTCCTCACCGGCGGTGCCGAATCGCTGCTGCGCACCTCGCCCTTGCTGGAGATCTACAAGAAGAAGAACCTGGAAGTTCTCATCCTGGATGACGAGTTCGACGAGATCGTTTTCTCCGGTATCGACAAGTACGGCGAAATCGACCTGAAGGCGGTCAATAAGTCGTCGACCAGCGAAGACTTGAAGGACGAGGCCGAGCCGGACAAGGCCGAGGGCCTGAAGCCGCTGCTGGAGATGCTGAAGGCGACCCTGGGCGACCGGGTGAAGGACGTGCGAGCCTCGGTGCGGCTGGCCGATAGCCCTTCGTGCATCGTTTCGGACGAAGAGGAACCCTCCTTGCAGATGCAACAGATGCTGCGGGCCATGGGGCAGAAGGATATTCCCGCGCCGCTGCCGACGCTGGAGATCAATCCCGATCATGAAATTGTGAAAAAGCTTCTGGGCCGTAACGGGGACGATCTGGCCAAGGACGCGGCCTGGCTGCTGCTGGACCAGGCGCTGCTGATGGAAGGCGTGCCGCTGAAAGATCCGGCGACGTTTGTACAGAGGCTGAACCGGGTGTTGAACGCATCGATTTAAACAACTTTCCGTTTCGAGATGAAAGCTTGCGCGATCCCACCCTAGCGGCAAAAGCAAAAACGCCGCGAGGGTGGGGCAGCCGGCTTGAGGTTTCTTGCCATCCCACCCAACACTCAGGCACCCAAGCCCCAAGCCGGTGCACTCTGGAAGTGCCATTTTGGTAAACGCGGACTTCTGCAAGTGCGCAACCTGGAGTGACACCGTGGCACGATCCGCGATACTCTGATGGGTATTCGCGTCTGCGCGTACTTAAGGAGCAATTCACCCCTCATGCCCATCCAAACCACCTCCAAGATCTGGCACAACGGCAACCTCATCCCTTGGGAGCAAGCGACGCTCCACGTCATGAGCCACGTCGTGCACTATGGCTCCAGCGTCTTCGAGGGCATCCGATGCTACGGACAGCCGCACGGGTCGGCCGTGTTCCGTTTGCCCGAACACATTCAGCGTCTGCTGGATTCGGCCAAGATCTACCGCATGGACCTGCCTTTCACCATGGAAGAGCTTTGTGCCGGCGTTGTGGATCTGATTGAAGCCAATGGCGTTACACCGTGCTACATCCGGCCCATCGCGCTACGTGGCTACGGCGAAATCGGGGTCAGCCCCAAGGGTTCGCCGGTCGAGGTGTACATCGCCAATTTCCCCTGGGGCAAATACATCCCGGGCAACAACGGCGCGGATGTGTGCGTCTCAAGCTGGAACCGCCTGGCCCCCAACACCATGCCGTCGCTGGCCAAGGCCGGCGCCAACTACATGAATTCGCAACTCATCCACATGGAAGCCGAAATTAACGGCTACCAGGAGGGCATTGGCCTGGACGTGAACGGGCTGGTGAGCGAGGGCTCCGGCGAGAACATCTTCGTCGTCCGCAATGGCGTTCTGTATACGCCGCCCTTGGCCAACTCTGCGCTTAGTGGCATTACCCGCGACAGCGTCCTGACCATCGCCCGCCATCTGGGCCTACCGGTAACGGAACAGGCCTTGCCGCGCGAACTGCTGTACATTGCCGACGAGGTGTTCTTCTCAGGGACCGCGGCCGAAGTCTCCCCCATCCGCTCAGTGGATCGCATCGTAGTGGGCGACGGCAAGCCGGGCGAGATTACCAAGAAGATTGCCGACGAGTTCTTCGGCATCGCCAACGGACTCAAGCCAGACCGCTTTGGCTGGCTCACCCCGGTTAAGGTTATTGCCACCGAAGCCGTTGGGGCGTAGACCGATTGATCGAGAAGAGAGGGCGGGCCAAATCGGCTCGCCCTCTTTTGTTTGGGCGATCGTCAGAGCCACTGTTCGCAGGGTGACAAAAGTCATAGCGCACAACGGGCAGCGTCGGTACCCTCAGCTCTAGAGGATATTGACAATGCCCCATGAGCCCGCGGCCGCGACCCAGCCCCAGGAAAAGAAGAAGCTGGTGCGCCGCGCTGCGGCCGACCGATCGCAGCACATCCGGACGATCGTCCAGTGGTCGTTTGTGGCGCTCAATGCCTGGCTGGGCGTGCAGTTCCTGCTGTGGGTGCGCTATTGGGAACGGGGCGGCAGCGGGCTCTACGTCTCGCGACCGGCCGGCGCAGAGGGTTGGCTGCCTATCGCCGGGCTGATAAACCTCAAATATCTCCTGATCAGCGGAAGGATCCCTGCAATCCACCCGGCGGCCATGTTTCTGCTGGTGGGCTTTTTGTTGAGCAGCTTGCTGCTCAAGAAGGCCTTCTGTTCCTGGCTTTGCCCGGTGGGAACGTTGTCGGAAGTTCTGTGGAAACTGGGGCGCAAACTGTTCGGGCGCAATTTCCACTTGCCGCGCTGGGTCGATATCCCGCTGCGGGGGCTGAAGTACCTGCTGCTGGGATTCTTTGTCGCGGTGATCGGCGCCATGTCGGCCGAGGCGCTGACCGACTTCATGCAGGCGCCCTACGCTCTGGTTGCCGACGTGAAGATGCTCAATTTCTTCCGCAATATCGGTTTGACCGGGGTGATTGTGCTCGGGGTCCTGGTGCTGCTTTCAGTCCTGGTGCAGAACTTCTGGTGCCGCTATCTGTGCCCATACGGCGCCCTGATGGGGCTGGTGTCGCTGCTGAGCCCGATGAAGATTCGGCGCGACCCGGAGGCCTGTATTGACTGCGCCAAGTGCGCCCATGCCTGCCCGGCCAACATGCCTGTCGACCGGTTGTTCCAAATTCGCTCGGCGGAGTGCACGGCTTGCATGGCCTGCGTGGCGGCTTGCCCGGCCGAGAATGCGCTGCAGTTTTCCCTGCCGCCCTGGAAGAACGTGGCCCGGGCCGACCGCTGGGCCCGCCGCGCCGCTTCGCCTGTGGTAGTTGCCTGCCTGCTGGCGGCAATTGTGGGTGGAGTAATTGGCTACGCCAAGATCACCGGGCATTGGCAAACCGAGTTGCCGCGTGCCGTCTATCTTGACCTGGTGCCCGCTGCGAACAGATTTTCGCATCCGGCGTTTTGAGCGAGACAGTTAGCGGTCAAACAGCCAGCTGAGAACAATCTCGGATCTGCTCGTCTTGCAGCAGCCATCTCCGGTGTTGACTCAATGCAAAACAGGCAAAACCCTAGTAGGCCTTCAGGTCCACGATGGCCTTGAGAATGGTGTCCGGCTGGGGCAGGATGGCATCTTCCAAGATCGGCTGGTAGGCCACGAACGTATCCATCGAGCCAATTCTTTTGACCGGCGCGTCGAGATCCTCGAACAGCTCATCGGCGATGCGCGCGGCAATCTCTGCACCGTATCCCCAACTGAGCATGTCCTCGTGGGCCACAATGACTCGGCTCGTTTTGCGGATGCTGGTTGTAATGGCTTCCCAGTCATAAGGGCTCAGGGTGCGCAGGTCGAGCAGCTCCACCTCGATGCTGTGTTCGCGATGCGCCCGCTCGGCCGCCTGCAGGGCGCGGGGAACCAGTGCGCCGTAGGTGACCAGCGTGATGTGGCTACCGGCGCGGACAACTTTGGCCTTGCCGAAGGGAATGGCGAAGTCCGGGCCGGGATAGGGGGCGCGGCCATAGGTCTCGCGATAAAGCCGCTTGTGCTCCAGGAACAAAACCGGGTCGTCGCAGCGGATGGCGGTGCGCAGCAGACCGTTGGCATCGAGCGCGTTGGATGGAAACACCACCCGCAGCCCCGGAATGTGGGTGAAGATGCTCTCGCCCGACTGCGAGTGGTAGATGGAGCCGCCCGTCAGGTAGCCGCCGATGGGCACGCGGATCACGGCCGGCGAAGCCCAGGCGCCGTTGGAGCGCCAGCGCATCAGGGCCAGTTCATTGTGAATCTGGTGCATGGCGGGCCAGATGTAGTCGAAGAACTGAATCTCCACCACCGGCTTCATGCCGCGCACGGCGTAACCCACGGCCCGGCCGACGATGTTGGCTTCGGCCAGCGGCGCATTGAAGACCCGCTCGGAGCCGAACTCGGTTTGCAGGCCTGCGGTCAGTTTGAAGACGCCGCCTTTGCCCTTGACCTCGGCCAGAGCTTCTTCACGGCTGGCATCGGCAACGTCTTCGCCATAGACCACAATGCGGCTGTCCCGACGCATCTCGTCGTGGAGGCAGGCGTTGATGAGGTCTGCCATGGTGCGAGGCTCGGCACCTTTGGTGCCGCCGGCTTTCCCGCCGCCGCGCGATCCGGGCGCAAGCGCGTGTTCGGTGGCAAATGCCGGGCTGGTGGGATCGAGGTCCTCGGAGTAGACGTGCTGGGAGATGCTGGAAACCTTGGGCAGCGCCGCCTCCAGGGCGCGCTCGGCGGCCTCTTCGGCTTCTCGATCCAATTGCTGCTCCAGGTCGTTGATCTGGTCAGCAGTCAGGATGCCCTCGCGCAAGAGACGCATCTGCATCTTGGCCAGCGGATCGCGCAGGGCATCGGCATCGCGCTCGGCGGCGGAGCGATAGAGCCTGTCGTCGTCCGACAAGGAATGCGAGTAATGGCGTACGCAGTGCCCGTGGACAAAAGCTGGCCCTAGCCCCGCGCGGCAGTGAACCGCAGCCGCCTCAAACGCCCGAAGCGAGGCCTCGGCGTCGGTGCCGTCCACCTCGGCAAAGAAGAAATTGGGGAAATTGGCCACCAGACGGGAGATGTTGCCGCCGGAAGTATTGATCTCGACCGGGGTGCTGATGGCATAGCCGTTGTCTTCGACGCAGAAGATCACCGGCAGCTTGCGGTTGGAGGCGGTGTTGAGGGACTCCCAGAACTCGCCCTGGGATGTGGAACCCTCGCCCAACAGCGTGAGCACCACCTCGTCGCCTTGAAATTCCACATCATGGAAGGCACGATAGTCAGCGGGAACAGCGGCGGCCTCGAGCCTGACTGCGGATTCAGGGTGACGGCTGAAGTACCGCCCAGCCTCAGCGCAGCCCACCGCATGAAGCAGTTGTGTGCTGGTAGAGGAGGAGGTGCTGACGATATGCAGCGGGCGGCTGCTCCAGTGGGTGGGCATTTGGCGGCCGCCGCTGGCGGGATCGCTGGCCGCGCCCACGGCCTGCAACAGCATCTCATGGGGCGTAACGCCCAGCGCCAGGCAAAGAGCGCGATCGCGATAGTAGGGGAAAAACCAGTCGTAGCCGGGCTTCAGTGCCAGACCCGCAGCCACCTGCAGCGCCTCGTGGCCGGCTGCCGAGATCTGGAAGAAGATCTTCTGCTGCCGCTTGAGCAGAATCTCCCGGTCGTCGACACGGCGTGAAAGAAACATGAGTCTGTAGATCTGAACCATCTGTTGAGGGCTCAGACCGCCTGAAGCCGCGACGTCGGCCTCGCGAGCGCTGGAAAGTGCTGTTTCCATTCCCGTCACTCCCAAAAATATCGATTCTTTCTAAATTCCAGACCTGATTGTACCAATCGCGAGGCTTGTGCAAAAGCAGAAGCCGCACCATGTGGTTTTGGGTCAGAATCGAAATCCGGCGTTATCGATACTCAGGAGAAATGCGGGGAAATGCTGCTGTTCCCCGAACCGAAGTGCTCATCTTCTCTTTCACGCTGCGCGCCAGCTTCTCAATTTCGGTCAGGCGGCGAAGTTGCGCGACGGTCAAGTTGTCGGGATGGCCGGCAGCAACTTCGGCGTTGAATTCGGCTGTGAGTTTCAGCAACTTGTCGGTATCCGCAACCATGGCCTTTTGACGCGCCCCGTTCAGAGCCTTCAGTCTGCGCTCGTATTCGACCGGATCGGTGTTGTCTGAGAAGGGGCCTGCCTGTTCCGACCCCAAACGGGTTGAATCGGCGGCATTGGGAAGCTGACCATTTGAATAGGAGATTTGCGCCCCGCTTGGAAGGGCCAAAAGCACTCCCAGTGAAAGAGCTTGGCGAGCGACGTGAAGAACCCCGTTGATTGCCTTGACCCGTGAAGGTGCCACGCACACTCTCATACGGACCATCTTAAACCCGTGCGGCGTGCCGTGTGTTTCAGACGATTCCGGGAACCTCGGCCATCTCTTCCTTTACCTTCCGCGCCAGCTTCTGGATGTCATTGAGCTGCTTATCGAGTTCAACGGGGGACAGAGTCGCAGGGTCATGGCCCGCAACTGTCGAATTGAACTCCCCGATCATCTTCACCAGCTTTTCCACATCGGCGTGCATCCACTTTTTCCGCTCTGCATTGTATCGGTGCATCATCACGCGCCTGGAAACTGAATCCAAATCGCCTTGCTGCGCAAGAAGCGTGGAAGGCTGGCTATGGGTGTAGGCGACTACAATGAACGCCATCCATGCCAGCTCCCGAGCCCACTTTCGCACCCTGTTCATGCGCTGTTGAGGGTTGTGGCGAGACACGCTGTCCGAAGCCGCCGCGGACTTCAAGATCTTGTCCATCTTTTTGCTCCCAGTCTATGCGGCGCTGGCTCAGTTTTGCCCAATGGTAACTTTCATTCTGGCTTTGAGGTCGCGAGCCAGTTTTTCTATTTGATCTGCCTTGCGAATTATGCTCAGCGACAGTGTGTCCTTATCGGTCTTATCCATCTCTGTCTTCAGATCGGCAGCCATTTGCAGCAGTTTGGCGGTCTCCTCGCCTAGTTGTTTCTTCCTTGTGGCATTTGCCTCTTCTAACTTCATCCGATTCTGTTCGCCTTGCTGTTCCTGCAGTTTCATGCGCTCATTCGCATCGGGCATGCGGTTCAATACTGAGTCGGAGAAATCTCCCATAGGTTGGTGCAATGATGCTTGCTGACCCAACGACACTGCTGCGGTGAGAACGGTGGTTGTGACGAAACCAGCTAACACCCGGCCCCAGTAAAGTCCCCTGGAGTTTCCTGGACCCGGGGTATTGCTCGGTCTATAGTCATATCTTTTATCTCTGGTCAGGCGCATCGATCAAGCCCCTCTCGTACTTCACTACGATGCGGGATTGCGCTTTTAGGGTCGGACGGTTTTGACAATTATTTCCGTGAAGTGTATGACTTGCGTGCCAAATCGATTCACTAACTCCCACAAGTAGACTTTTCCTGCTCCGGACTGAGATTCCCGTCAAGGTGCGCCCACTGGTGAGACTTCCAACAGAAACCCGGCGGACGGTACAGGCTCGTTCAGGGGTTGCTTAGCTTGCCCCAACTG
The DNA here is from genome assembly GCA_964560845.1 of uncultured Occallatibacter sp. GTDB lineage: Bacteria > Acidobacteriota > Terriglobia > Terriglobales > Acidobacteriaceae > Telmatobacter. The sequence goes on from CAZLMY010000020.1 coordinate 10,046, forward strand.
TGAGCTTCATCTTTTCCTTCACGTCGTGAGCCAGCTTTTCAATCGCCTCCGCTTTGCGGATGACGTTGATTGAGAGCGTGTCCTTGTTGGTCTTGTCAACTTCGGTCTTGAGATCGGTGGCCAGTTTCAGCAACTTGGCGCTGTCGTCGGCAATCTGCTTTTTGCGTTCTGTATTGGCCGCCTCAAAGGCCTGCGACGCCGTCTCTTTGGCATTGATCGCGTTTACCTGGTTGCTGTCAGGGAGACGGGTGATTTCAGGAGGAACGTGGGGAAAGCTGCTCTGGGGCGCACCTGCACCAACCATCGGTGGAAGAACCACAGCAACCGCAACGGCCAAAACACCAACTCCCAGCGCCCTGACCCAAGGCTGGAGGCTGCTTGCTTGCATCGAGTGAACTTTCATGGGGAGACCTCCTGCGGTCGGTTGTGCGGCGACGGGAAGACGGCTTGACCAAGGGAAGGGAATGCAATCCGCTGCGTCCTGCGCACAGTCTACAGCAGTTCTACACCGGCTGTAATCCGCGAACTTTCAAGCAAGGCGGCTTTTTCCGAACAGAATCCCGCGGCTGTCCTCGGCAGAATGGGCATCTGATATTGGAGTACTACTCTAGTCTAGATAACAGGAGACTTGCATGTATCTTCTTCAGTTCGCGGCAGTATTGGGTACGGTAAGGACCGGTGTGTTTGCCGAAGGCCGGTTCATGGGCAAGATCCTCGACCTGTGGATGGTGGACCTGGAGGACTTTGTCCACGCCAAGCTTCCGCACCTGATTCTTGTTGCCATCATCGCCTTCATCCTCGCTCGACTGCTGCGTTTGATCACCGGCAGAATGATCCATATTGCCGAGCGCCACGCAGCCGGGCAAGAGCGGGTGTCGCAGGTCCGGACGCTGGCCAGCGTGATTCGCGCCACCGGCATTGCCATCATCGGCACGTTGATCGTTCTGCAGGTCATGGCGGCCTTCGGGGTGAACCTTTCGCCGCTGCTGGCCTCGGCTGGAGTGGCCGGGGTCGCAGTCGGCCTGGCCGCTCAAAGCATGGTCAAGGACATGCTCAACGGCGTGATGATTCTGATCGAGGACCAGTTCGACGTGGGCGATGTGGTTCGATTGGCGGGCCTCACAGGCACGGTCGAGGGCATGACATTGCGCAAAACCACCGTGCGCGACGGCGATGGAACCCTCTACATCATCCCCAACTCGCAGATCACTACGGTGGCCAACCTGAGCGTGGGCTTTTCAGTAGCCACCATCAATGTGAGCGTGGACTTCTCGGCCAATCCCGACAAGGTGCTGCAGATTCTGAACGACATTGCATTCGAGATCCGCAATAACGAGCAGTTCCGCGACGTCTTCCTGGCCGATCCGCAGATCCTGGGGGTGGATTCGGTCAAGGGATCGCAATTAATCTTCCCGGTGATCTTCAAGACCAAGGCCACACAGCAATACAGGCCTATGCGGGAGTTTCAGCGTCGCGTGCGGCTGGCTCTGGAAGAAAACCACATGCTGCCCGGCGATCCGAACCGCGTGTTCAATTCATTCATGGACAAAATCGCCGGGGCCGAAGCAACTGCCGCCAAGACGGCAGTGGAGCACGAGCCGCCTCCGGCTCGCGATCCCACCACCCTCAAGCCTCAGGAGATTAATCCCTTCAGCGGAGAATAGCTGCCCGAGGGAATTCAATCCTCTGACTTCTCGAGCTTGCCGGGCCAGATTAAGGAGTCTCTGCGGGCTTTCGGCGAGAGAGGACAAAGGCCTTCTTGCGGCTGCTGTTCGAGGCGTGGTCGATTTTTTTCCAGAATCCCACGAAATAGTCGACGCCCGAAACGACCGAAACCATCACGGTGAAGTAGATGGCGGCGATGGCGATCCAGCGCACCGGGATGATGAGGAACCCGAAGAACTGCCACAGGTCCCAGTGGTGCGCCAGGATGGCGGAAACCACGGCCACGATCTGGGTAACGGTCTTGAGCTTGCCCAAGTCGCTGGCCTCGATAGTGAAGCCCTCGGTTGAGGCGATGGAGCGCAGACCGGAAATAAGGAATTCGCGGGCGATGATCACTACCACGATCCAGACCTTGATGATCTGGGGCTCGTAGGCCACCAGGGCGATCAGGGCGCCTGTCACCATGATCTTGTCGGCGATGGGATCGAGGAGCATTCCCATGGTTGTGATCTGCTTGTTTTTGCGGGCCAGATAGCCGTCAATCCCGTCGGTGATGGAGGCCAGGATGAAGAGTACCGAGGCGGCAATCTCCTGCTCGCCATGCGGTCCCAACCAGGTGAAGTGGGGAGACAGGATCCACAGCAACAGAGGGATCATGGCGATCCTGCTCATCGTGATGGAATTGGGCAGATTCATATCGTTTGCAGCAGTCTCCCGTTCTTGCTCAACCCGACTCGCAGAACTTGCCACAGATCACAAAAGGGCTAAAGCAACGGCCGTCCTCTTGCCTGCCGAGACGAATCCCACTCCCTCTACTATATTCCGTCTTCAGACGGCATTTGCTTAAATGTCCCAAGATGGGCGACCGGCGTTTCATGCGGTGGAAGAATCCGTAACTCCTCCATAATCAATAGAAAGAGGCAGTCTGTAAACAAATTCGCGGAAAACAGGTCTCCAGAGAACTACCTGGGGCACCTCGTAAATCCTGGACTTGCCGCACGAGATCCGTTCGAGAAAAAACTGGCCGAGTTCGCAGATCCGGAGGCAGCTCGAGTGGCGGAACGGGAAAGGGCCCCGAAGATAATGCGAATCTCCTTCAAAGGCGCCCTCGCACGCTGGACTGTGGGTCTGAGAAAGCAGCCCAATCCGATTAGGGCCGCCTATTGCACCTTTGTGCGCGGAGTGAGGTCTTCGACACGCAGATAAAGGTCACATCGTCTTTCTCACTCAAACAATTCGGTGGTCAAATTGGATTATGGAAGTCAACAATCAGGCTGTCTCATCAGAGCAAATCGAAAGTCTTTGGAAGTCGGTTGCTGATCACGCGGACGGTTCCAAGACAGGCATCTTCGGGCCGTACTCTGTCAGTTGGAAGGTCAATCGCGAATCTGCCTTGTTTCTAGGGGCGGGTCGAGCTGCGTTGTTGCAGCTGGCGCATCCGTGGATTGCAGCTGCGCTCGATCAACACTCAAATCTCCGAACCGATCCGCTCGCCAGGTTCCATGACACCTTTCGCGTTGTTTTCACCATGATCTTCGGGACGCTCGATCAGGCCCTGGCAGCTTCTCGTTATCTTTATCATTTACACAGTCGAGTCCAGGGAGAGCTTACCGAGAGCGTTGCTGCTTATGCGCAAGGATCTGGCTATCAGGCGAATCAGGTGGGCGCGCTTTTGTGGGTCTATGCCACCTTGATAGACAGCGCACTTCTGGCCTACGAAAGTGTGCTCCCTCCGCTCTCAAAGAGCGAGCGCGAGGCTTACTACGCCGAGAGCAAGACCATGGCCTCGCTTTTTGGTATTCCACCGACAGCGTTACCAGTGAACTGGCCTGCATTCGAAGCCTACGTTCGAACCATGTTGGCCTCCGATTTGCTGGGTGTGAATGCGCTGGCGCGTGAGTTAGCGCAACGTCTATTGCATGGCCGCGGATCGTGGGTGCCAGTCCCGCACTGGTATCGGGCGCTAACCGCAGCGTCGATGCCAGAATGCCTCCGTGCCGATTTCTCACTGAAATATGGCGAAGGAGAAAAGCTTGCGGCGGCCAAAGCACAAGGCTGGCTTCCGAGGATCTACCTACGTCTCCCGAAGGCGTTGCGATTTGTAGGACCTTATCAGGAGGCCCAGAGCCGCCTAATTGGTCATCGGATCAATGCGTTCACCCGCGCCTGCAACCAGTTCTGGATTGGACAGCCGCGAATGATGTTTCCTGAGTCTGACCGCTAGCCTCGAGTATCGCGGCAATGGCAGTTGAAATCAACAGCTAGAGCTCGCGAAGAGCATGACCGCCGAGGCAAGCGATGCAAGTGGCAGCTTGGAGCGGACGAGGGGGTTCGCGCCGACTGAGCCGTATCGTGCGGCGGCTTTTCCGGAGCGGTTTCCTTCTTGCCGGCTAGTGCCAGAGACACTGTTGCGGTCCCCGGCCCTTACAGGTCGCGCCAATTGGCTCCGAAGCCGAGATCGGCCACCAAGGGGACGTTGAGCTTCACCACGCCTTCCATCTCGGTGCGCACCAGCGCCTCGATTTCCGCCTTTTCGTCCGCCGGGACCTCGAAGAGCAGTTCGTCATGGACCTGCAAGACCATGCGGGTCTTGAGCTTGCGCTCGATCAGCTTGCGGTCGATCACGATCATGGCCAGCTTGATGAGGTCGGCCGCGGTACCCTGCAAGGGAGTATTGATGGCGGTACGCTCGGCGAAACCGCGCTGGTTCTGATTGCGGCTTTCAATGTCGGGGATAGGACGCACGCGGCCAAAGAGGGTGCGCACGGAGCCGTCCTTGCGGGTCTGCTCCAGGGTCTTCTCGATGAAGGTTTTCACGCCCTCGTAGCGGGCGAAATAGCGCTCGATATAGGCCTTGGCCTCGGCCTGGGGAATGCCGAGTTGTGTGGCGAGTCCGAAGGCGGAGATACCGTAGACGATGCCGAAGTTGACCGCCTTGGCTCGTCCGCGGGTCTCCTTGTCCATGGCTTCGATGGGCACACCGAAGACCTCGCTGGCGGTGAGGGTGTGGATGTCGATGTCTTCCGCATAGGCGCGCATCAGCAGCGGGTCCTGGCTGAAGTGGGCCAGCAGGCGCAGCTCGATCTGGGAATAGTCGGCGGAAAGCAGTTCGGTGCCGGGGGACGACGTAAACGCTGCGCGGATTTCCCGGCCCAGTTCCGAACGGATGGGGATGTTCTGGAGGTTGGGATTGACCGAGGACAGGCGACCGGTGGCGGTGGCCGCCGCCATGAAGGTGGTATGGACGCGCGACTCGGCATCGGCCAGCAGGGGCAAGGCGTCAATGTAATTGGATTTGAGCTTGGCCAGGTGGCGGTATTCGATCACTAGACGCGGCACCTCGTGCTGCTCGGCCAGAAACTCCAGCACATCCATGGCGGTTGAAACCGCCTTTCCCTTGCCCCGGCTGGGAGGTGCGGGAAGGCCGAGATGGGTGAACAGAACTACCCCGAGTTGCTTGGGCGAGTTGATGTTGAAACGCTGCCCGGCTAGCTCGAAAATGCGCTCGCCCACCCGCTCGATCTCCGAACTGAAACGCTGTGACAGGCCGGCCAGAACGGGCTTATCGATGCGTACGCCAGCCAGTTCCATGCGGTAAAGAACCGGCGCCAAGGGCAGATCGATATCCCGATAGACGCGGGTGAGCCCGGCCTTTTCTACCTCGGCGCGTAGCAACGGAACCAGCGCGTGAATGGCCGCGGCACCGGCCGCCAGCGAAGAAGGAGCGGGCTGCCCGTTGCGCGCGGCCACATCGGCCAGCGTCTGCGTGGAATGGGTCGGGTTCAGCGCGTAGGACAGCAGCATGGAGTCTTCGACGGCTCCGCGCACTTGAACGCCGAGGCCGCCCAGAACATGCAACGCCAGCTTCCAGTCGTGAATGCGTTTGGGGACAGCCGCGTCTTCCAGCAGCGCTTTCAGCTCCGGCGTGAGCGGCAGGCAGAGGGCCGTACCGGCCTCCGCGCAGACGCCTACGTGATTGCGGGTCTTGCGCTCGGCTTCCTCCACTGCGTCCATCAGCGAGAGGGTCATGTTCTGGGGCACATCGTCGTCTGCTTCCGGCGCTGGCTCGGCGGCATCGAGCGCGAAGGCAAACCCGTTCTGGCGCGCTGCGGCATAAAACGCGGCGGTCTGCTCGGCGGTGGGCTGTTCAAGCAACTCGACGGGAGCGGCGGCCTCAGAGGGCGCCAGTTCCTTGAGCATGGAGGTGAACTCCAGCTCGGTAAACAGTTCGCGGCACAGCTCGAGATCGGGCGCCTGGGTCTCCATGGCGGCCAGGTCGAGCGGCAGCGGGACGTGGCAGTCGATGGTGACCAGTTCCTTGGATAAGAGGACGGCGTCGCGGTTCTGCTCCAGCGACTCGCGATAGCTCTTGCGTTTGACCTCGGCGGAGCGGTCCAGGACGGCCTCCACGCTGCCGAACTCCACGATCAGGTCCACGCTGCCCTTGTCGCCGATGCCGGGAGCACCGGGGACGTTGTCGACCGCATCGCCGCGCAGGGCCATGACGTCGACCACCTTTTCCGGCGGCACGCCGAGGGTCTGCATCACCCCGGCGGGATCGAGGATGAGGTTGTCCTTTTGCGGGTTGAGGACCTTCACCTGCCCGGTGACCAGCTGCATCATGTCCTTGTCGCCGGAGACGATGAAGACTTCGTGTCCCACGGCGGCGGCTTCGCGGGCCAGGGTGCCGATCACGTCGTCGGCCTCGAAACCGATGGCTTCGAGGATGGGGATGCGCAGGGCTTCGAGAGAGCGGCGAATGTAGGGGATCTGGCGGCGGAGGTCTTCGGGCATGGACTCGCGCTTGGCCTTGTAGCCGTCGTAGGTTACATCGACAAAGGCCTGGGTCTTGCCGTCCCACTTGCGCAGCGGGCCCATGGTGCGGGCGCGCTCGTCGCGGAAGACTTCCCCGCTCACGTCGAAGACCGCGGCGAAGTAGTGGGGCGCGAAGTCCTGACGCAGCTTCTTGATCATGTTGACGAAGACATAGACGGCCGCCGTGGGCAGACCGCCGCGCGTGGACATGGGCCGCGAACGCTGCATGGCGTGGTAGGCGCGGAAGATGAACGACATGGTGTCGAGCAGGAAAACGGGCGGCTTGGGTTCGTTTGGCACGGTACCGAGTTTATCAGGGTCAGGGATCAGGGATCAGGGGTCAGGGAACAGGGATCAGAGATCGGAGTTCAGGAGGCTGTTCAATGAGAGTGCGGGACTTTGCCGGCTTCTTCTGCCAGGGACACAGTTTGCTCCGCAGAGGGGCCAACAATAATAGCTTGTCGAAGAATTTCTGGAGCAGTCCATCTGGCGAGAAATTCGCTCACGGGCATCGTCCCATCATCGGCGAGGGGCAGACGAAGAATTTCGCGGCGAACCCCAAGAAGAGGCGAGAAGTGGCCCTGATCGGAAGATGTATTGTAGAGAACGATTGGCACGCGACCCCGTCTGCGCTCGCGAAGAAGGATTGGCAGATCAACCGCGGGCTGCACGAGAATTCCAAGACTGCGTGCACGGAGATAGCCACGTCTTTCCCACTCGCCGATGTTAGTGTCCGGATCAGAATGAAATGACACCTGGAGTCCGTGCTGTTTGAGGCAAGCAGCCAAGCAAACAGCAAAAACACCATGGCGCTTCGTGTGTCTGCAAGACTGGGTCAGCTCCGGCACCTCGGACGGCTTCCCAAAATACTCAAGAACCGACCACGCAGCAATGATGCCGCAATTCCCATCTATTTCGTGAATCTCTCGCGGCGCTTCCCACCACTCTGGAAACTTCATGAGCAACCCCAATCCGATGGAACGCCCTACACAATGAACATGCAATCGCCGTAGCTGAAGAACCTGTACTTTTCCTCGACCGCATGCCGGTAGGCGGCCAGAACCTGCTCGCGTCCGGCAAAGGCGCTCACCAGCATCAACAGGCTCGACTGGGGCAGGTGGAAGTTGGTCAGCAGGCCGCCGACCAGGCGAAATTCAAAGCCGGGAGAGATGAAGATCTGCGTGGCGCCGGAGTGGGCTGCCAGGGGTCTCCCATTGGCTTGAAGGGCGCAATGCTCCAGGGTGCGGACCACCGTGGTGCCGACGGCCACGATGCGTCGTCCTTCGGCCCTGGCACGAGTCAGGGCGGCGGCGGTGGATTCGGACAAGCTGTAACGCTCGCGATGCAGGTGCACGTCCTCTAGCTTTTCAACTCGAAGAGGGGCAAAGGTGCCCAGGCCTACGTGAAGAGTCACGCGAGCGATTTCAACACCTTTGGAGGCAAGCGAATCGAGCATCTGCGGCGGAAAGTGCAGACCTGCAGTGGGCGCGGCCACCGAACCGTGTTCGCGCGAGAAAACCGTCTGGTAGCGCTCCCGATCGGTGGCGGCATCGTCACGGCGAATGTAGGGCGGCAGCGGCATGTGGCCGATGCGGTCGAGCACGGCAAAGAAGTCGTCGACAGGGTCGAAGCGCAACAGGCGCTCGCCGAACTCGCCGCGCTCCAGGACTTCGGCTTGCAGTTCGATAGTCCCGTCAGGCGATTCGAAGGCCAGGCGTTCGCCGATGCCGACTTTCTTGCCGGGACGGACCAGGGCACGCCAAAGATTGTCGGTGGATCCCGGTTGAGGGTCGTGGTCTCCCACCCATTCCTCTGAAAAACGCGGAATGGATGGGGTACCCGGGTTTGTGATCCCAGGATAGATACTTTCGGCGACAGGCTCTGACCTGGATTCCTTGCTCTCCCAGGTCTCAGAATCGAGACTTGGGCCACCCATCGTTTGTTGCTCGGCCGGCTCGGTCAGCAGCACTTCAACCAGGGCGGTCGGCTCCTGCTTGTCGCGCTTCACGGTGCGGCGGGCATAGAGCCGGGCGGGAATCACGCGGCTATCGTTGAGCACCAGCAGATCGCCTGGCTGCAGCAGGCTGGGCAGCGCGGCAAAGTTCTGGTCAAGCAATGCGCCGGTGGCGCGATTCATGGCCAACATGCGGCTCAGGCCGCGTTCGGCTGGCGGTTGCTGGGCAATCAGTTCCGGGGGCAAATCGAAATCGAAGTCGGAAACGCGCAGGCCTGTCATTCCCTGCCCTGCTCGATGGAAGATTTGTTGAAATGGTCCAAGGCTTTGTGGCGGGCGCGTTCCAAAGCGTCGTTGAGGCTGGCGCGCAGGGGCTCGAATTCCTCGGGCGCGAGATCGGCCGGAACCACCGTTGGCGCAGCCCAGCTCACCACAATCCGCGTGAACGGCTTGGGGATCATGAAGCGGTCCCAGGAGCCCAACACCCAGGCATGCTCCGGTTGAGTATGAAAGACGCCGATGGGCGAGCCGGTCATCTGCGCAAGCTTGATGGGTCCCATTTTGGTGCGATAGATGGGGCCGCGCGGTCCGTCGGCCATGAAAATTGCAGCCCTGCCGTTATCCACCACCTGCTTGAGGCCCATCAGGCCCCCGCGTGCGCCACGAGAACTGGAACCGCGCACCGCGTCGAAGCTGAATAGTTTGAGGATGCGGGTAATCAACTCGCCGTCGAAGCTCTGGCTGATGAGAATGATGGCGTCGGAACGTCGAAAGTAGATGGTGCAGGGCAGCACGCACTGATGCCAGATGCAGTAGATCCTGCCGCCCGGCTTTTGGCCAAATGTGATGGGAACCACGCCCTCTTCGGCGATGACCTCGAAGCGCCATGTAACGCCGAGGATCCAGATCAAGGCCCACACGATGCGTGGAACCACGACCAGGATGAGGCGCTGGGCAAAGGTGAAGCGTGGCGCCTCGGGCGCCAAAGCCGGTTCCTCGGGCGCTGCTTCTGGATGGGAGATGGTAGTCACTGCTTCGATTTTAGCTTGGGACGCAAAGCACAGCTGTATTAGATCAGCGATTGGGGTTCGGAGAGTGGACGATTGGAGATTGTTCCTAGGGAAATCCGCAAGTTCGGATCCGCTGCGCGGAAGTAGCAGGTTAGCGAGTCAGCGGTTGCTCTGCGAGCCCTAGCTGGCCCGCAACCAGCGGTAGATCTCCGGCAGGGTGGCCCGTTTGCCGTACATCAGAATCCCGACCCGGTAGAGGCGCGAACTGAACCAAAGCACCGCCCAGATGGAGAGTATCAAGAGCAAAACGGAAACCGCGTACTGCCACAGCGGTACATTCTCAAGGCCCATGCGCGGCAGCATGACGAAGGGCGCTGTGGCCGGAAAGAGCGACAGGGCGACGGACCAGACCGAGCCGGGATTGTTCAGCAAGTAAGGCAAAATGCCGAAGCTGAGCCAGACGGGCACAATGGCCAGCGGCATGAACATCTGCAGTTCCTGGGCGCTTTCACAGGTAGCCGCCAGTCCGGAAAACAGCGCGCTGTAGAGGAAGAAGCCGAGCACGTAGTAGAGCGGAAACAGCAGTCCCTCGGCAAGAGAGAAATGGATTGCGAGATTGCCACTGAGCAGCGGCGCGGCCAGAGCGGACCCGGTGAGCAGGGCCGTGCCCACCACCCAGATGGCCACCTGCGTAAGACCCACGGCGCCCACGCCCAGCAGCTTGCCGGCCAGCAGATCCTCGGCCGGCGCAACCGAGAGCATGACTTCGAAGATGCGCGAGCTTTTTTCTTCGATGATGGAGCGGGCCATATCCATGCCATAGAGCAGGATGGGCATGGTGAGCAGAAAAGCCATCATCATGGCCTTGGAGAACGGCGCCATTCCCGTGCTCTTGGCGGTATTGCCCTCCTTGTCGAGCTCAAGGATCTCAATAGGAACTTCCTTCAGCGCGTCATCGACCTGTGCGGGCTTGACCCCGTTTGCGCTCATCCATTCTCTAAGGAAGGCGCGGTTCATTGCGTATTTCAACCGGCTTTGGGTTCCGAATCCAAGCGCGGAGCGTGAAGTGTAGGTAGCCGAAGGCGCGTCATCAGCGTCCCTCTTGATCGTGAGCAAGCCATCGAGGGACTTCGTTTTTACTCGTTGCAACAATGTGTCCAGGTCTTGCTGGCTGGCGGGCGCGACAACCTGAACGGTAATCGTTGTCGCCTTGTCATGGAGCAACTCGCTTTCGATTTCGTTCGCCAGCCTGGCGCTGTCGGCGACAATGGCAACGTGGACGTTTGAGTTTGCCTTGCGCCCGATGAAGAACATGGCACTCAGCAAGACGCAGATGCCCAACGGCAGCAGAATGGTGGAATAGCGGAAGGCACGGCCGCGAATCTGTTGCAGGTACTCCCGCTTGGCGATCAGAAGTATATTACGCACCGGATTTGCCCCCGACGGTCTGAATGAAGATCTCTTCGAGCGACGGTTCGATGAGCTCGAACCGGTAGATGGTGGCTACCGCCGCGGCTTCATGCAGCAGCTTCTGCGCGTCGCCGTGTTCCTTGAGCCGGATCTCGCAGTGGCCGGAGAAATTCTTGGCCTCGGCGATCTCGGCGCTGGTCAGGAATGCTGAACTGCCTTCAAACTCCATGACCACGCGATTGCGCTCGTAGCGGCTCTTGATTTCGCGCATCTTGCCGGAGAGCACCGCTTCACCGTTGTTGATGAGGCAAATGGAGTCGCACAGCTTCTCAACCTGGTCCATGCGATGGGTGGAAAACAGAATCGCCTTGCCCTGGCTCTTCAGATCCAGCAGCGTGCGCTCAACCAGCGCTGCATTCACCGGGTCGAGGCCGCTGAAAGGCTCGTCCATAATGATCAGCTCGGGGTCGTGGAGCAGCGAGGCGATGAGCTGGATCTTCTGCTGCATGCCTTTGGAAAGCTCTTCTGTCTTCTTCTGCAATGAGCCGTCGATCTCCATGCGCTTGGCCCATTCGGTCGAGCGCTGGCGAGCGACATCGGCCGCAAGGCCGTGCAACTGGCCAAAGAAAACCAGTTGGTCGAGCACCTTCATCTTCTTGTAGAGGCCACGTTCTTCCGGCAGGTAGCCGACGCGATCGAGGCTGGCGCGCTCAAAGGGTTTCTCAAATAAGCGCACATTGCCGGCGTCGGGGATGGTGATGCCGATCAACATGCGGATGGAACTGGTTTTGCCGGCTCCGTTGGGGCCCAGCAGGCCAAACATCTGACCCGCATCGATAGACAGGCTCAGGTTGTTGACGGCTACCTTGTTCTCGTAGGCCTTGGTAACCCCCGCGAGCTCGACAACTGGCATGGATTCTCCCGATCTTCCGGCAATCCGGCGGCGTTTGACCGGGCGATGCCTGGGTGCAGTGTAGCAAAGCGCGCCAGACGCACCATGCCCTCTCCCCCGGTACGGCATCGCACGAGAAAAAGTTCCGGCAGCAGCCCATGAAGCCGTTCGTGAGCGCCGGTGGATGCGGCAGGCGTGGAGGACCAGGAGCGATAGTAGAATCACAGCTTGTGCACCATGGGGGCTCACGATGGCGAATCGATACGGCGAAGCGGCAATTCTGGCGGTGAAACAAGGGGCTCCGCACCTGCATCCGGAGGCGCGGTGGGAGAACGCGCTGGAGAAGCTGTACCCCACCAGCCCAGTTGCGCGCCTCAGGAACAGCCCGCGAGGCGCCTTCCTGGGACTCTGTGAAGAGGGCCTGGTCAAGGGAATTCCAGCCGGGGAGTATACCGAATCCAAGGGCAACAAGGCCTGGGCTGTGCGGGCCGTGGCCTTGCTGATCGAGGGCAAGCAGCGCTGGTCGCGCAGCGCGCTGTGGGAAGCGGTGCTGCAGGGCAGCAAGAAGAAAGAAAGCGGACAGATGGATATCGTGCTGGCGCTGTGGAACAACGACCTGATTGTGGGCAAGCCGGAAGCGGGTAGCAAGTCAGCGAGCCAGCAAGTTGGCGAGTCAACTGACTAAGAAGCTGTATAAAAACTTCTCCAGGTGTGAAAGGGCACGACTTCAGTCGTGCCGTAAGTGGCTGAAAACATGAAGGGCTTTAGCCCCTGAGGGACGAGTCCTTGGGGCTTGTCGCCCGCTGCGGAACAGTTTTTATACAGGTTCTAAGGGCGAGGCGAATTTTGAGGGCCTCCCACTCATTCCGCAAAAGCGCGGAATGGATGGGGCAGCTAAAACCCCTGAAGCCCATCCTATTGCGTGGTTTACCGTCTGCAAGTTTGTAACGGCCCGCGGTCGCCATTTAGCATCCGGAGTGTGCCAGCCCTCGATACTCCGGTTATGTATGTGCGCGGCGTCGGGCCGCGTGTAGCGGAGATGCTTGTCCCGAAAGGGATTGAGACCGCCGAGGACTTGCTTTACCACCTGCCCTTCCGCTATGAAGACCGCCAGAACCCCCGCAGCCTGGATGAACTGAAGGCCGGCGAGATGGCCAGCGTGATCGCCGAGGTGCGCGGATCGCTCTTGATGCGTACACGCAATGCACCCATCTTCGAGCTGACCTTGGGCCAAGGACGCCACGCCATGAAGTGCGTCTGGTTCAACGGCACCTACTTGGAAGGCAAATTCCACGCCGGGCAAACGGTCGCGGTGTTCGGCAAGATTGAGGCCTCCCGCTCCACCAGCAACTTCAAAATGATTCAGCCGCAATTCGAGATTCTGCCCAACGCCACGGACGACGCCGAGACGCGTTTGCTCGAAGTAGGCCGCATCACCCCGGTCTACGAGTCTCTGGGCGGCAATCGGCTGGCCTCGCGCTGGCTGCGCAAGGTGGTCTTTAACCTGCTGGAAGGCCTGCGCGGCTCGGTTCCCGAGTGCCTGCCCAAGGAGATGCTGGCCCGGCTCCAGTTGCCCGACCGGGGCACGGCCCTGCGCGAGGCGCATTTTCCGCCCGAGGGCACGCCCTTTGCGCAATTGCAAGGCTGCTCGACACCAGCCCATCGACGGCTCATCTTCGAGGAACTGTTCTTTCTGGAACTGGGCTTGGAGTTGAAGCGGCGGCGCATGAGAGATCGGCTGGGCGTGGCCTTTGTGACCGGCGACAAGGTGCGCGAGGCCATACGGGAAGTGCTGCCGTTCCATCCCACCGCGGCGCAAAAGCGGGCGTTTGGCGAGATTGCCGCGGACATGCGCAACTCCAGCCCCATGCGCCGGCTGTTGCAAGGCGATGTGGGCTCGGGCAAGACCATTGTCGCTCTCCAGGCCATGATGGTGGCCATCGAGAACGGTTACCAGGCGGCCTTGATGGCGCCCACCGAGATTCTGGCCACGCAGCATTTTCTGGCCGCGCGCAAGCTGCTGGAGAAGTCGAGCCGCAAGCCGCGCATTGTGCTGCTGACCGGTTCGCTGGACGAGGACCGCAAGCGCCAGACCCGCGGCGAGATCAATCGCGGCGAGGCGCAGTTGGTCATCGGGACGCACGCCCTGATTGAAGAGAAAGTGGAGTTCGACAAGCTTGGCCTGGTGGTGGTCGACGAGCAACACCGTTTCGGCGTGCTGCAGCGCTTCAAGCTGATGAAGAAGCCCAACCAGGCGGAGCCGGACATGCTGGTAATGACCGCGACGCCGATTCCGCGCACTCTGGCGCTCTCGGTCTACGGCGATCTCGACATCAGCATCCTCGACGAGTTGCCGCCGGGTCGCACGCCCATCGTCACACGGCGGGTGCAAGACGAGCGCGGCGAAGAGGTCTGGGACTTTGTGCGCAAACAGGTAGCGCAGGGCCGCCAGGCCTACATCGTTTATCCCGTGATTGAAGGCGCCAAGGACGATCAGCCGGAACTGGATTTCCCCAAGGACGAAGCCGAGGCAAGTGTTGAAGCGCCTCCCCCGCCTCGCAAGGCGGCGCGCAAAAAAAAGACACCGGAGCTGTTTCCCAAGGCGGCGCAAGAGGCCAGCCCAGGCGCGAAGTCGGGATTGAAGTCGGCTGTGGAGATGCACGAGAAACTGCGCACCGGTCCGCTGGCAGGGCTGCGCGTGGGTTTGCTGCATGGGCGCCTGGACGCCGACGACAAGGAAGTGATCATGCGCCGATTCCAGCGCGGCGAGATCGATGTGCTGGTGGCGACCACCGTGATCGAGGTGGGCGTGGATGTTCCCAACGCATCAGTGATGGTGGTGGAGCACGCAGAACGCTTCGGCCTGGCGCAATTGCACCAGTTGCGCGGGCGCGTGGGCCGTGGCGCAGCCAAGAGCTATTGCATCCTGATGACCGGTTACCGAGTCTCGGCGGTGGCCGAGGAGCGGTTGAACGCCATGGTGCGCACCCAGGATGGGTTTGAGCTGGCGGAGCTGGACCTGAGCATACGGGGGCCGGGAGAGTTCTTCGGCACCCGCCAAGCGGGCTTGCCCGATTTTCGCGTCGCCAACCTGGTGCGGGACCGACAACTGCTGGAACTGGCCAAGGTGGAAGCGGCTCGTTTCGCCAACGCTTCAGCGGAAGGAAGCATGATCGCGACTGAGGCGGAAAGGGCGAATGTGTGGGCCAGGCTCAAAAGCTCATGGCAACGCCGCTACGGGCTGGTGGAGGCGGGTTAGTGCTGAGCGAGTGACGAAGGGATGACGTGAAGAAGTGAATGAGTCCGGAAGCAGGGAGGGGTTGTGGCCTCCCATCCATTTCGCAAAAAACGCGAAATGGATGGGGCACTCTGGTTCGTTGGGATGTCGGCATCCCTTGGGCTGGTGGAGGCAGACTGCGCTGCCTCACGACTGGATCAGGCTGCTTCGGGAGCCATATAGCCGTGCATCATCTCTACCGGGAAGGTCTGAATCTCTAGGTCTATGCTGGCAATTTCCGTGCCGCAGTCTTTTTGGTGGATGCGGGTGCACTGGCAAAGCTCCGTGAATCGGACATGACCGCTCTGGCTCAACTCGAGGCCGGCGCCGATCAACATGCTGTAGATGTCGAGACACGCCTGTCGTTCAAACTCGAAGAGCATGCTGACCGTGCCGGTATCGTTGGCGCCGCGGCTCAGAACCCAGCCGCCGCACCCCAGAATTGCGCCCGTGAGTGTCTGGACAAGTCGCGCAGGCTCCTCAATCGAGATCGCCTTCATCTGCATCGCCCAAGGAATACTCATCACTCGTCCCGCGTCATGGTCCGGCATTGTTAGCCTCACAGGTCTCTTATCGGGTTCAGACGGGGCAACATAACCAATGTGCCGGAGTCGAACGGCCAATGACCGGCTTTGAGACAACCTCGGCTTGCAGGGGCTAAAACGACGCTGCGTTGGTAATGCATGGCGGCCGAGCAGCCTTTTCCAGACACAGTTCCACCTCCGTTGGAAGGCCAAAACCGGCATTTTGCAGGGCGTGCAAACCCAAGAAAACCAAAATGATGTACCTTAAGAGTCAACATGATCATCGGCTCGGGAATCGACCTGGTGGAGATCCACCGAATCCAACAGTCCCTGGAACGTTACGGCGCACGCTTCGTCGATCGCATCTATACGGAAGCGGAGCAGGCCTACTGCCGGCGCAAGCGAAAATCGGCAGAGAGCTTCGCGGCTCGCTTTGCCGCCAAGGAGGCCGGAGCCAAGGCACTGGGAACCGGCATCAGCAACGGCGTGAGCTGGCTGGAAATCGAGGTTGTCCGCGAACCCAGCGGAAAGCCCACCTTGCGCTTTCACGGCAGAGCCTTGCAGATCGCAGCTTACCTCGGCGTGGCCAGAGCCAGCCTTTCCATTACCCACGGCGCGGACTTGGCCGTGGCCAGCGTGGTGCTTGAGAACGAGGGGTAAAACCGCCCCTTCTGGTATCCTCAAGGCGTTGCACCGGATCGTTTCAGCAAGAGGAGTTCTGTGCCAAGCCGCAAAGAAATCAAGTGGTCACAACTGAGAGTGGGGGCACTTGTCCTGGCCGCGATGGCTGTGCTCATCGGGCTGATCTTCCTCATGTCCGGATCGGGCGGCGGCCTGTTTGCCCAAAAGCTCTTGCTGCGCGCCTATTTCGAGAACGCCGCCGGTCTGAAAGACGGGGCCCCGGTCACCCTCGAGGGCGTCACCATCGGCAACGTCATCCATGTCCGGGTGATTCCGGCGCGCAACCCCAAACCTGTGGAAGTGACCATGCAGGTCTCCCATAAAGTAGCTGTCGACCTGCATGTGGATTCGACCGCTTCGATCAACCAGGCTGGCGTTCTGGGCGACAGCTACGTCGATCTCACCTCGGCTCATGCCACAGGACCGCCTCCGGCCAACGACGCCGAATTGAAGACCGGCGGCGCGCCCAGCATTCAGCAGGTCATCAGCAGCAGCGACGAGTCCATTCGCCACGTCACCACGCTCATCAAGAAGGTCGAAGTGCTGGTGGATTCGCTGAATTCCAAGAACGGCACCATGGGCGAATTGATCAACGACCCAGCCCTTTACGGCAAGCTGTCGCACATTGCCGACGACCTGGAGGTCATCACCGGCAGTCTGGCCGGCGGCAAGGGCTCCTTGGGCAAGATGATGACCGACGACTCGCTCTACACCAAGGCGGCCTCAGCCGTTGACCGGCTCGACAGGGTCACCAAGGAACTCGACGAGGGCAAGGGCACCGCCGGCAAGCTGCTGCACGACGACTCGCTCTACAACAACCTGAACAACGCCATTAGCAACGTGAATCAGATGGTGGCGGAGATCAATGCCGGCAAGGGCGCCATGGGCAAGCTGGCCAGGGACCCCGCATTCGCGCAGAAGCTCGACGACACGGTGACCCGGCTCGACTCGATTCTGAAGAACGTGGATGAAGGCAAAGGCTCGCTGGGACAACTGGTGCAGAACCGCTCTCTCTACGATCACGCCGACCAGACCTTGGAACAGACCACCGACTTGGTAAAGGCGATCCGCGAAGACCCGAAGAAGTATCTCGTGATTAAAATGAAGGTGTTTTAGAGCCGAAATCCACTCACGCAATGGATTGATGATCGTCAAAAAGCAATGACTCCTTTGCCTGTGACTGAGTGCCCTGCCTCCGGGACCGAAAAGCGTGTCTCGTCGATTCGCCGTTGCGGAGAGCTGGATTTCGAGCCGATCTGGGCCATCGTCAATGACGGCGCGCAAGCCTATCGAGGGATTATCCCCGCGGACCGGTGGGCGACGCCCTACATGTCGAAGGACAAGCTGCGGCATGAAATCGATGACGGCGTTGTCTTTTGGGGATGTGAAGACGGCGGCGAGTTGCTGGGCGTGATGGGTCTGCAACAGGTCCGGGACGTGATGCTGATCCGCCACGCGTATGTGCGCACCGAAAGCCAGAAGCGAGGCATCGGTGGGCGTCTGCTGTCCCATTTGCAGGCGCTGGCAAGCGGGCCTCTGCTGGTGGGAACCTGGGCCGACGCGGTCTGGGCCATTCGGTTCTACGAGCGAAACGGCTTTGAGATGGTCTCAAAGACGGAGAAAGAACGGTTGCTGCGCCAATACTGGACGATCCCTGAGCGCCAGGTGGAGACATCGGTGGTTCTTGCCGATCGAAAGTGGCTTGAATCGCAGAGTTGAGGAACTTTCCGCGGCAACTCCCCGTACACTGTGGCATCGGAGGTTCCCTTGTTCCCCAGAGCCCTCACAATCGCAGCGGTGTGCCTGTTTGCTGCCGCCCTTGCTGTTCCCCTTGCCTTCCATTCCCCGCAACGCGCCTTGGCCGCATCCTCGACGGCGCCGGCGTACACCCCGAGCGGAGACATGCTGCCACCGACCGACTACCGCCAGTGGACTTACCTCACATCCGGGATCGACATGAGCTACAGCCCCAAGAGCGGCGAGATGCAAGACCACTCCATGTTCGACAACGTGTTCGTCAATCCCGAGGCTTACCGCAGCTTTCTCGAAACAGGCACGTGGCCCGACAAGACGGTGATGGTTCTGGAAGTCCGAGAGGCGCGGACCAAAGGCTCCATCAACAAGCAGGGACATTCCCAAGGCGTCGGCGTCATGGACTTGGAAGTCCACGTGAAGGACGCGGCGCGGTTTCCAGGCAAGTGGGCCTTCTTCTCCTTCGACTCGCCGGAGAAGAAAGGAACGCTGATTCCGCAAGCAGCGCCCTGCTATAGCTGCCACCAAGCTCATGCCGCCGTGGATACGACATTCGTGCAGTTCTATCCGACTCTGCTGCCGGTAGCGCAGCAGAAGGGCACGCTCAGCGCGGCCTATATGAAGGAAGAAGCAGCCAGCATTGCCGGCAAGTGATCGGTCCGAGCTGAAGGCTTCAACAGGACCGGGTGCCCCAGGTCTCGAATTTGAGACCTGGGATCCATGCCAATTCAGGCCGATCGCCCCACGGCGCGAAACATTTCCCAGAACTCCACGAAGCCCTTTAGACGCACCACCTGGAAGTAGTCGCTTGCTATCAGGAAGAAGAGTGCTGCGCCGGCCCACACAACGTGCAAGGCGTCGGCGCCCAGTTCGTCGACGAAGGGTAGCGGCGCGGCGGACAGCACCATGGCCAGCACCATCAGCGCCAGCTTCACAATGCCCATCACCAGATTGATCTCAACCAGCTTGCCGGTGAAGGCCTTGCCCAGTTGGAAGCTCTGACCCAAAGCGGAAAGCGCGGAGCGATCTTCCAGCAGAGCCAGCAGCGGAGCAATGGAAAGCGGCCAGCTCAACAATGCCCACGCGGTAAAAAATCCCAGCGATAAAAAGATAAGCCAGATGGCGTAACCCACCAGGTCCGGTTCCCCCGCAGCAGCAAGATGTGTAGCCGCCACCCACTGCATGGAGCGGAGCCATCCCCCGCAGGTGGCGCAGAACAGAGCCAGCCATGCGGATTGGAGCACGATCATGCGGAGCGGACGAACAGCCGCCAGAGGATGGAGGCGCTTCAGCACCAGGCCGCGGCCCAGGCCCGAGACCACAACCCATACCAGCGCCGCGGCAGGCAGCAGCCAACTCAGTATCGAAACGACATAGGGTTGATAAAGCGACACCACATGAGCCAGTTGCACCGCCGCGACCCACGGATTCTGTGGATCGATCCCGGTGAACCCGGACTCCTCAAGCGGCAGGCGCGCGAGGATCTTCTGAAATTGCATCCAGCAGACGGCCAGGAACGGGATGCCGAAGATCCAGCGCCAAGCGACTTCGAGCGCCACGAGCGAGGGCCGCGAAAAGACCCAGCCCATCTGCCCGACCATCGACTGGGTTCCGCGCAAGGGCGCGGCCATATGAGGGGCTTTCATCAAGTTCTCCAGGCAAACAAATCTTGGTAACCGAAGGGTACGGGCTTAAGCCCGTACAAAATGGCCTGAGATCAACTGGGCTTTAGCCCCTGAGGGAATCGATTGCATGGCAACTGACGCGAAAAGCGAGAATTGCGACAAACCGTCTCGCTATTTCACCGTCAACTTCCCTGCTTTGATCTTTCCCTCAGGGGCTAAAGCCCAAATCCTTTGGCGGGATTGCTGCACGGGCTAAAGCCCGTACCCATCACCCCTTGTAGCGATAGTTCTGTTTCCCAAAGATAGAGTTGCCGTGCTACTCCTCCACCAAGTTATTCAAACCGCTCATCTTAACCACCACGTTTCCCACCTTGCCAGGTACGGCTATCCAGTTGAGTACTTTGTCGTTCCCAATTCGCGCCCGTATCTTTGCATCCGCACGAAGTGCCGCTTCAATGTCAGCCTTAGTCCCAGGTGTAGGAACTCGCAGCAAACTCACCAGCTTCCCATTGATCTGCCCGGGAATCTCCAGCTCGTCTTCCTTGGCCAGTTCGGGGTCGCTTGTCGGCCAGGCAGCGCGAAGAACCGCACCTTCTTCGCCGAGTTGCTCCCAGAGCTCCGCTGCCAGATGAGGGGCGAAGGGCGCCAGCAACAGCACCAATGAACGCAACAACTCCAACATCGCCGGGGCAGGAACTTCTCCGGCAGCCAGTTGCGCATCGGCCCCCTGAATCTCGTTGACCAGTTCCATGATGGCGGCGACGCAGGTGTTGAAGTGCCATCGGCCTGAGAAATCCAACGTGATTTTGGCGATGGTCTGGTGCAGCTTGCGCAGCAGCTTGAGCGTGAGGCCCGTGGGAGTAGCAACCACTTGCCCGCGTCCGGTGCGAGCCAGAGGTGCGTACTTGTCCACCAGCCGCCAGACGCGAGCAAGGAAGCGGCTCACTCCGGCGACGCCGTCTTCCTGCCAGTCCAGGTCGCGGTCGGGCGGCGCGGCAAAGAGTGAGTACATGCGCGCGGCATCGGCGCCGTAGCGGGCCACCATGTCATCGGGCGAAACCACGTTGCCCTTGGACTTGGACATTTTGGCGCCGTCTTTGATGACCATGCCCTGTGTGAACAGCCGCCGCGCCGGCTCGTCGTTCTCAATCAGCCCCAGGTCGCGCATCACCCTGGTCCAGAAGCGCGAATAGATCAGGTGCAGAATGGCGTGCTCCACACCGCCGATGTACTGGTCGATGGGGAACCAGTACTTCGCAATCGCCGAATCGAAGGGAGCGCTTGCATTCTTCGCATCGGTATAGCGGTAGAAGTACCAACTGGAGTCGACGAAGGTGTCCATGGTGTCGGTCTCGCGTTTGGCGGGGCCACCGCACTTGGGGCAGGCGACATCGACGAACTCGGGCACCCGGCTGAGCGGCGAGCCGCCCTGTTGGGTGATCTCGATCTTGTCGGGCAGGATCACCGGCAACTGCTCGTCAGGCACCTGCACCAGGCCGTCTTTCTCGCAGTGAATCATTGGGATGGGCGTGCCCCAGAAACGCTGGCGGCTAACTCCCCAATCCTTGAGCCTGTAAGTGACCTTCGCCTCGCCAAATGCACCGGCTGCGGCGATTTCTTGCAGCTTCTCCTCCGCGGCGGCGCAATTCATCCCGTCGTATTCACCGGAGTTCACTAGCACGCCTTCTTCCGAACAGAACGGCAGTTCCACGGGTGCCGATGCAGCTTCGGGCTGGATGACCTGCACGATGGGCAGGCCGTATTTGGTGGCGAACTCGAAGTCCCGCTCGTCGTGCCCAGGCACGCTCATGATGGCGCCGGTGCCGTAGTCGGCCAGGATGTAGTTGGCCACCCAGATGGGCACGCGCTCGCCATTGTAGGGGTTGAGCGCGAACCGGCCGGTGGGAATGCCATGCTTCTCGATTGCGCCCAGGTCGCCGGCTTCGCGAGCCTTCTTCTGCTGCTCCAGCAGCTCCGCCACCTTTTCTTCCAACGCAGGGTCGGCAGCGATGAAATCGGCTACCAGCGCGTGTTGAGGCGCAAGTTGCACGCTGGTTGCGCCGAAGATGGTGTCCACCCTGGTCGTAAAGACTCGAATCCGCACAGATTTGTCATCCTGAGCGAAGCGCAGCGGAGTCGAAGGACCTGCGTTTGATCCCTCAGTCCCTGATCCCTGATCCCTGTTCCCTGTTCCCTGGTTGATTTCTTCCAGGAAGAAATCAACCTCCGTCCCTTCCGAGCGCCCGATCCAGTTCCGCTGCATCGTCCGGACTTTCTCCGGCCAGCCTTCCAGCTTGTCCAGTCCGTCCAGCAGCTCCTGCGCGTAGGCGGTGATGCGATAGAACCACTGCACCAGGTCGCGCTGCTCAACGAGCGTGGTTTCGTGACGCCAGCAGCAGCCGTCGACCACCTGCTCGTTGGCCAGCACGGTAGCGCATTCCGGGCACCAGTTGACCTTGCTTTTCTTGCGGTAGACCAGGCCCTTTTCGTACATGCGCAGGAAGAACCACTGGTTCCAGCGGTAGTACTCGGGCAAGCAAGTGGTTACTTCCGTAGCCCAGTCGTAGCCCAGTCCCAGGCGCCCCATCTGGCGCTTCATGGCGGCGATGTTAGACAGCGTCCACTCACGCGGCGGCACGTTGTTCTTGAGCGCTGCGTTTTCGGCGGGCAGGCCGAAGGCGTCCCATCCCATAGGGTGCAGCACGTTGTAGCCGCGCATCCACATGTGCCGTGCCAGTGCGTCGCCAATGGAGTAGTTGCGCACGTGGCCCATGTGCAGCTGGCCGCTGGGATAGGGCAGCATCTCCAGCACGTAGTACTTGGGCTTGCCGCAGGTTGCGGGTTCAGCCGCGTAGAGCTTGGGGTCCGCAGCCCACCGCTGCTGCCATTTGGGTTCAATTGCCGCCGGGTCGTAACGCAGTTCTTTTTCGTCCGCCATGATCTATTCAGTGTAAACGGGACGACGCACGGACTCTGCCTTCGCGACCCTCAACGTCGCTTTGCCGTGAGGCAAAGCCGACTTCCGCCTTCACTTTTTGGGGCGTGATTCCGGGGGCACCAGGCCGGCGACACGATAGTAGACCACCAGTTGCCCATAGTGCTCGCCGGAGTGCTCGATCAAACCCCAGGCCAGGTCAGAGAAGCGGACCTGCTGGTTGGCGAAGGGATCCACGTAAAGTACGTTCAACCCGATGTTCCCCTTCTTCTTGATCAGGTCCGCGCCGTCGGCGAAGGACTTCTTGACGTAGTCGACGATGGCAGCCTTGTTCTTGAAGTCGGCACGCTTGGGGTCGCCACTGGGGATCTTGGCGCCGATGACCGGGTTGATGAAGAAGTAGTTACCACCCGCGGCATGAAGCAACTGCTCCGCAAAGGACCGCTGTACGGGATTGGGCTTGAAGTCGTATTTGTCTTCGGGAAAGTCCTCGGCCATGGCCGTCAGCTTGCGACCCACGTCATTCCAGGCATTCAGCAGCGCCTGCGAGCGGGTGACCGGGGGCTTCGGTGCGGCGGGCTTCTTGGGTGCGGTTTGTGCGGCTGCCATGTGCAGGGTACATGCGGCCACCAGGATGAAGGCGAGGTTCCGGACTAAGGTCTTCATGGGCAATCTCCTTGTAGGACTGTGCCAGAGAGCAGTCTTCCGAGGCCATTCGAGGGTGAGGTTTCCCACTCATCTCGCCCTAAGCACGAAATGGATCGGCCCCGGAACTTTGTCGGCTGACGGTCATAGTTTCATTCAACGCAATGACAATAGCGCCCTGGGCGGGGGCAGTGCTACTGAAATCTGCTTTCCTGGCGAGCCCGTTCATGCCGTCGCGACGGAATTCGTTGGTCGCCGCCCTACGCGGGATCAACCAGGCTCTTCAGCACGCGGACATTGCGCTCCTCGTCGCCGGGTTCGTCCACTGGGGTCTCGGCGATGAAGGCGGCGTGGGCAAAGCGCGGGTCGTTGAGCAGGCGGCGGAAGGGCTCGACCCCCATGGTTCCCTGGCCGATGTGCTCGTGGCGGTCGAGCTTGGAGCCCCGCTCGGCCTTGGCGTCATTGCAGTGCCAGACGCGCACCGAGTCGAAACCGACCGTTGCGCCGACCTGAGCCATGGTGTCGGCATAACCGGGCTCGCTCACCAAGTCGTATCCGGCCACATGGGTGTGGCAGGTATCCAGGCAAACACCCACCGGGGCCGTGGTTCTGAGCCGGGTGACCAGTTCGGCAACCTGCTCAAAGCTGCCGCCCAAGGAGTACTGCGCCCCGGCAGTGTTTTCAATGAGGATGTTGAACCCGGTTCCCTGCCATGCCAAGCCGTCGATGGCGCGGGTGATGGAGTCAGCCGCCAGGGTCAGTCCCTCGTCGCGGGTGAGGCCGTTCCAGGAACCGGGGTGCAGCACCAGGTACTCGGCGCCCAGTTGCAGAGCCCGTTCGATTTCGCCGCGAAATGCCTGCACGCTCTTCTCGCGAATCTCGGCGCTCTGGCTGCACACGTTCACCAGGTAGCTGGTGTGGATGGTCAGCGGGCCCACATTGAGTTTTGCGCGAAGCTCTCTCATCCGTGCGGCCTGCGCGGGGTCGACCTTGGGGGCGCGCCACATGCGCGGGCTCGAGGAAAAAATCTGAAAGGTGTTGGCGCCGATCTCGCGCGCCCGCTCCACGGCGTTGGAAGCTCCGCCTGCCGTGCCTAGATGAACTCCGATCCGCTTGGTCATGCGGTTAGTGTAACTGGGCCGATGGAAGTGGATTGGAATTTGCATTGCCCCAAGCCCCAATTCGTGGTCTCCCAGGTCCCAGAAGGGGGCCAGGGGCACCCGGCCTCAGTTTTTGCTTCGGCTCACTCTTCCCGAAGCAGCGCCAGCGGATCGATCGAAAGGGCGCGCTGTGCCGGAATCCAGGTGGCCAGCAGGCCCAGCAACAGCATGGCCAGCACAACCCCGCCAAGCACCAGCGGATCGCGCGGCGTGGCCTGGTACACGATCAACGAGAGCACACGGCTAGCAAGGATGCCCAGCAGCAATCCCGCTAAAGAGCCAAGAGCCAGCAGTTTCACCGCGCGTCCCAAGGCGGCCTGCAACACCTCGCTGCGCTGCGCCCCGAGCGCCATGCGGATGCCCAGTTCCCGCAGCCGTTTGCTTACTGAAAAGGCCGCCATGCCGAAGATGCCGGTGATCGACAGAACCGCACCCATCAGGCCCAGAACGCCCAGCGCCCCGGTCGCCACACGCGATGGAAACAGCACAACATCCAGCGCTGTGTGCCAGGTCTGTATGTCCACGGGCAAGCCCGCGTCCAGTGCGCCGGCTTTGGCTCGCATGGCTGAGGCAAGTTGTTGCGGATCGCGGCTGGAACGTACCACCACGTCTGCCTGACTGGTAGGCGTCGCCAGGAATGAAGGATAAACAGCATCTTGCTGATCTTCGGTCAGGCTCATGTACTTCCCGTCTTCCACCACACCCACAACCTGCACGCGCGTTCCATCCTGCAAGCGGTAGAATCGGCCCACTGCATCGGTTACCGAGCCGAACATCCTGGTGGCCAGATGGCGGTTCACTACGGCCACAGGGGGCGCGTTTTTGTCGTCGTGCCATGTGATGCTTCTGCCCGCCAGCAGCCCCGTGCCGGCCGCTTCGAAATAACCCGGAGACACCGCGTAGCTGTAAGGACTGGCAAAGATATTCGACTGCTTCAGATCGCGAGTCTCGTCCTTGAAGGCATCGATCCGTGTGCCTGCGGCAAACACCAGCGGCGGGTAGCTATTCACCAGTCCCACGGCCTCAACGCCGGGAATGGTCTTCATGGCGTCGATCAAGCGCCGTTGCATGGCCGGCAGGTTGTCCCCTGTGTAGCCGGCCATGGTCAGGTTAGCGCTCAACAGCATCGCCTTGTTCGGCTCGAATCCCACATTGCTCTTCATGGAGCGCAGCAAGCCGCGAACAGCTACCATCGAAGCAGTTACAAGCACGGCACAGATAGCAATCTGCACCACCAGCAGCACATCGCGGACCGTGACCCGGCGTCCGAAACGGAGGTTCGATCCGGCTTTCACAATCTCGTAGGGGTTGGCGCGCAGGACTTGCCGCACCGGAACGATGCCGAACAGGAATCCGCTGACCAGCGCGAGCAGCAGGGCCACTCCTAAGATGCGGGCGTCCGGAGCCAAGGGGAGGTGAATCGGTGCTCCAGGAAAAGGCTCCCACGTGCAGAGTTTGCGCAATAGAGCGACACTGCCCACTACCCCCACCGCACCTCCGGCAAGCGAAATCAGAATCGCTTCAGTAAAGAGCTGGCGAAGAATGCGCGTGCGGCTCGACCCCAGCGCCAGACGCAACGCGACTTCGCGAGAACGGTCCGCGGCATGAGCTGCAAACAGGCTGCCCAGGTTAGTACATGCGGCAAGCAGGATTAGACCGGCCAGCACCATCAGTCCGGCCACAAAGGCCTCCACCGCGCCGCCAAACGACGTCAAGCCCTCTCGGCCCAGAGTAGATTGTTTATGGATTACCTGTTTGGGATAGGTCTTCTCCAACCCGGCGCCAATTGCATTCACGTCGGCGATAGCCTGCGCCGGAGTCACACCCGGCTTCAAATGCCCGAAGGTCTCAAAGACCCCATGCGTATTCTCGCGCGTGTCCAAAATGTGGTCGCCGGCGATTTGTTCCTGGTTCACAATCGGCATGAAGAATTCGGGCGCGGCAATGATCACCGTGCCGCGGAAACCCTCGGGCGCCACACCGAGAATCGTGTAGGGATGCTTATCGAGCTGAATGACACGGCCCACTACGTTGCGATCGTCGTGAAAACGGCTATGCCAGCAGCCGTAACTCAGCACCACATAGGGCGCGCTGTTTCGCCCGTGCTCGTCGGAAGCGTGAAAGAAGCGCCCAAGGTAGGGCTGGACTCTCAACACGTCGAAGTAATTCCCAGTGGTGGCAAAGCCGATTGAAACGGTCGGATCGCCGCCAGTGGCCATGCCGACAAAGGCGAAGTTGAAGGCGGCCAGATCTTCGAAGCTGTGGTTGCGGTCGCGCAGATCGATGTAATTGAGATACGACTGGAAGCCGGAATAATCGCCATAGTGGGTGCCATATAGACTTTTAGCGTCCGGCACACGCAGCGGGCGCAGAATCAGCGCATCGAGGATGCCGAAGACCACGGCATTGGCGCCGATGGCTAATGCCAGCGTGAAGACCGCCGCGAAGGTGAAGCCGGGAGACTTGCGCAACACGCGCAGTGCCAGGCGCACATCGCGGCCAAGCGAGTCAAAGAAGTTGCCGCCCAGCGCTTCGTGCATCTCTTCCTTGTATTTCTCGCGTCCGCCGAACTCGACGCGCGCGCGGCGTTCCGCTTCTTCGCGAGCCAGGCCGGAGCGTTCCAGATCGTCGGCGCGATGCTCGATGTGCGAGCGGAGTTCCTCTTCCATCTCGGCGTGCAGGCGGGAACGCTGGAAGAGAGTGGCGATGCGCAGTTGAAACCAATCGATGAGTCTCATTCTTCCTCCGTCTTTCTAGAAACTGCCAGCCGAGTTTGCGGCGTTGCAACACCCATGAACCTCTGTAGTTCGGCCGCGCAGATGGGTGCCCATCCTTCCGCGCTCTTTGCGGAAAGGGTGGGAAACCACAGCGCTCTGCCCGGTCCCGGTTCACTGACCACTTACCACCGTTCACTGTTCACTGTTCACTGTTCACTGTTCACTGACAACTATCGTTCACTCTTCCCGCAGTAACGCAAGCGGATCGATCGATAGGGCGCGCTGCGCCGGAATCCACGTAGCCAGCAGCCCCAGCACGATCATGGCAAAAACAACTCCCACCATGACAAAGGGATCGCGCGGCGTGGCCTGATACACGATGAATGCCAGCACCCGCGTTGCCAACAACCCAAGCAGCAATCCCAGCGCAGAGCCAACAGCCAACAGCTTCACGGCCCGTCCCAACGCAGTTTGCAGCACTTCGGTTTTCTGCGCACCTAGGGCTACGCGAATTCCCAGTTCCCTCATCCGTTTGCTCACCGAGTAAGCCGCCATGCCAAAGATGCCGGTAATAGACAGCATGGCGCCCATCATGCCCAGCACGCCCAGCGACACCGTGGCCACGCGCGAACCAAACAGTGCGCCATTCATCTCCTCGTCCCACGTCTGGATAAAGACGGGCAATCCGGCGTCCAGCGACCGCATCTTGGTGCGTATGGCCGGCGCCACTAACTGAAGATCGCGGCTGGACCGCAGCAGCAGCGTTGTATCGCTTGCGGGGAGTTGCAGCAGGGGAAAGAACATGGCCGGCTGCGGATCTTCAGCCAGGTTTGCCGTGTACTTTCCGTCTTCCACAAGCCCCACCACCAGGACGCGCGTTCCATCGGGCATTTTGAAATGACTGCCGACAGCACTGGCCTTGGAGCCAAGGATGGTGCGGGCAAACTCCCCATTCACGATGGCCACCCGCGGCGCATCTTTACTGTCGCTGGAGCTGAATCCCCTGCCTGCCAACAAGGCGGTGCCTGCCGTGCGCAGATATTCGGGAGAAACCCTGTAATAGACCGCGGTCGCTGCGGCGTTCGATGGTCTCAGGTCGGCGGTTTGATCTTTGAAAACCGTTGAGATGCTCCACCCCATATGCAGAGGCGGCGTATCCACCAAGGCCGCGTCCGTCACGCCCGGGATGGTCTTCATGGCTTCGATCATGCGCTCTTGCATCGCCGGTATTCGATCTTCGCTGTAACCGGCCATGCTAAGCACTGTCTGCGCCAGCAGAACGTTACGCGGCTCGAAACCCAGGTTGGCGTGCATGGAACGTGCCAGCCCGCGCACGGCAACCAGAGACGCAGTGACCAGCACGGCGCAGATGGCAATCTGCACCACCAGCAACACGTCTCGCACCGTTACCCGCCGGCCCATCCTCGCGCTCGAACCGGCCTTCACCACTTCGTATGGATTGGCATTGAGCACCTGGCGAACGGGAACGATCCCGAAGAGAATTCCACTCACCAGCGCCAGACCCAGCGCCACCCAATAAACAGAGGCGTCAGGATTCACAGGGATGTGGATGGGAAACTCGGGAAAGGGCTGCCACACACTCAAGCGGCGCAGCAGCACAACGCTTACCGCCAGCCCCAGCGTGCCTCCGGCCATGGAAATCAGAACCGCTTCCGTCATGAGCTGGCGCAGAATGCGGCTGCGGCTCGACCCCAGCGCTATTCGCAATGCCACTTCCCTTCCCCGGTCGGAAGCACGGGCGGCAAACAGGCTGCCCAGGTTGGCGCAGGCAGCCAGCAGAATCAACCCTGCCAACAACATCAAACCAGTCAGAAATGCGCGGACTGCTGGAGCGAAAAAGTTGCCATGCAGCCCCGGGCGCACCAGGCTATAGGTCTTCTGGTCGTCGTCTTTGGGATAAGTGCTTTGCAGATAGGCGCCGACCGAACTCAAGTCCGCACTTGCCTGCGCGGGCGTAACTCCCGCCTTCACATGTCCCAGAATCTCAAAGACCCAGCGGCTTCCACGGGAGTTCATGTCGTCCCACGCGTCCACTTGCGAGTGGTTCACAATTGGCACAAAGAAGCTGGGAGAGAAGAAGATCAAAGTCCCGTGAAACTCCGGCGGTGCAACACCAATGATAGTGAAAGGGTGCTTATTCATGCGGACTTGGCGACCAACAACACCCTGATCGTCCTGAAAGTGCGTATGCCAGTAGGCATAACTTAGCACGATGTAGGGCGCGCTATTGGGACCATGCTCGTCGGAGCCGTGGAAGAAGCGGCCCAGATAAGGCTGAATTCCCAGCGCGTCGAAGTAATTTCCGCTGGCCGTATAACCCCAGACCGTGGCTGGATCCTTGCCGGTGTCGAGCCCTGCCTGAGAGATGCTATAGGCCGCTAGGTCATCGAAGCTGCGGTTGCGATCGCGCAGATCGAGGTAGTCGGGATAAGACTGCACAATGTATTTCTCGTTGCCGCGCTGCAGCGAGTAAAGGCTCTCGCCGTGGGGAACATTCAGCGGCCGCAGGAACAGAGCGTTCACCACCGCAAACACCAGCGCATTTGCGCCAATGGCCAGAGCCAGCGTGACGACCGCGGCAAAGGTAAATCCCGGAGACTTGCGCAGCACGCGCAAGCTAAAGCGGAGATCCTGAAGCAAGGTGGCCAGAAAGTTGCCGCCCAGCGCCTCTTGGCACTCTTCCTTGTACTTTTCGCGGGCGCCGAATTCGATCCGCGCTTGGCGGTCTGCCTGGTCCCTGCTCATTCCCGACCGCACCAGGTCGTCGGCACGGTGTTCGACATGCGAACGGAGTTCTTCTTCCATCTCGGCGCGCAGCTTCGCAGGCTGGAAGAGCGAGGCCATGGGGAAACGAATCCAGTCGAAGAGCTTCATGCTTCCTCCGGTTGTTGCGAAAGCGCGGCGGCGATGGCGCCAGCCAGGCGATTCCAACTGTCGGTCTCGACTTGCAGGCGACTGCGGCCCGCGGTGGTCAATTCATAGAACTTGGCGCGGCGATTGTTGTCGGATGTGCCCCAACTGGCCTTGAGCAGGCCCTGCTTCACCAACCGAAAGAGGCCGGGATAGAGTGCGCCCTGTTCGATCATGAGGGCATTGCCGGAGATTTGCCCGATGCGCAGCAGGATGCCGTATCCGTGCAACGGTCCGAGAGAAACTGCGCGCAGAATGAGCAGATCGAGCGTGCCGGGAAGAAGCTGAGCCTGGTCTGTCACTGGCCCTCCTTAGATGATTAGGAGAGTAGCGCCACTCCCCTAAGCTGTCAAGGAGAAAAAGAGTGGATTTCTTGCGCTTTTTGAACGTTGGAAGGGCGAGGGACAGAAGAAGCATATGGATTGGCTGATTCTGCAGGCTTTATGCGGGGTCGAGAATTGTAGCCTGACCGGCCGGCGGGATGGGATGGCAGCCCACCCTCGCTCGATGAAACTGCATCAAGGACAGGACTTCCGCAGTGGCGCTGATTCCGGGCTCAAGATCCGTGGCGTTCAGGCCAATCCTGGCGGGGATAGCGGCGCATCAGTCCGCGCCGAACCTCGGGATAGAGCCGTTCCCAGAAGCCGGCCAAATCTGTCGTGGTTTGGACCGGCTGGCGGTTGGGCGCCAGCAGATGGAGCACCACCGGCGTCTGCCCGGGGCCAAGCCGGGGCGTCTCCTTCATCCCGAAGAAATCCTGCAGGCGGGAGGCAATCCACGGAGTCTTGCCGCGCAGATAGTTGATCTTCACCGGGCGTCCGCGCTTCAGTTTCAAGGTGAGCGGCGCATCTTCGCGCAGGCGATGCGCATCGATTTGCTGCTCCAGCACGGAAAAGAACCTGGAACCGGCGTCTTTCAGGGCGGCAAAGCTGCGGTGTCCGCGGCACAACTCCGTGAAAGCCGCGAAAAGATCCGGTTCGGGAAAACCGGCAAACTCGAGCCACCCAAGCCAGTACTCCAGCGCCTCGGGGTCGACAAAGCGTTCGATGCCGGCTTCGAGGGCTTTTTCCGCCAGCAGCGCCGATGCGGCCTCGAGTTCCGGCGCGGCGCCGCTGGATTCCTGCAAGACCAACTCGTCGTAGACCAGCAGGCTCACCGCGTCGGCGCGCTCCGCCTGGCGATTCCAGGTGACGCGTGTCTCTTCGCGCACGTGCTCGGGGAATAGGTCGATGAGCCACTCCGGCTCAATGCGCGCCATGAGGCGAATCAGCGGCATGGGATTTTCGGCGCGATCTTCGATATCCAGGGCTACGAGGAAGAGATAAGACGGCGCCTCGCCAGCGATCTCAGCCTGCACGCCAGTCGAGAGCAACACTTGATTGCCTGCCTTGCGCCGCGCCACGCGATC
Organism: uncultured Occallatibacter sp.; assembly: GCA_964560845.1. Classification (GTDB taxonomy): domain Bacteria; phylum Acidobacteriota; class Terriglobia; order Terriglobales; family Acidobacteriaceae; genus Telmatobacter. The sequence goes on from CAZLMY010000020.1 coordinate 41,447, forward strand.
CGGGAAGCCGGCAAGAACGGATTGCAGCAGCGCGTCATCGTCGCGCCCTCCTTGCTTGGCCAAATTCGCCAGGGAGCTCAGTTGCCTCAGTTGCTGCTGGGTGCGCTCGTCGAGCGGGGCGTCGATGGCGGTGAGAAGGTCGTTGTGAGAAGTGCGTGCACCGGAGCCAAGCAGCGCCGCTGCCACGCAGGCGGCTTGGCCCACCCCACGATCCAGGGCTGCCACGATCATGCGCGAAAGGCGGGGCGGCAGCGGGAAACGCATCAGCTTCTGCGCCAGCCCCTCGGTTGCGCCCAAGCGATCGAGCAGACGCTCCGCCGTTTCGACCGCTGCAACGGGCGGCGCCTCAAGCCAGTCGAGTTCGCTGATATGCGAGATGCCCATCGCGCGCAAGGCCAGACAAAGCTGGGAGAGATCGGTGCGCAGAATCTCGGGGGTGTCGAAGTCGGCGCGCTGTTGGTAGTCCATCTGTGCGTAAAGGCGCAGCACCCGGCCAGGACCGGTACGGCCGGCGCGGCCAGCTCTCTGTTGTGCTGAGGCCTTGCTGATGCGTGCTATGCCAAGTGTGGGCAAACCGCTCCATGGAGAATAGGAAGCAATGCGCGCCAGTCCGCTATCGATAACAATAGCCACGCCATCGATGGTGATCGAGCTCTCGGCAACGTTGGTGGCCAGGATCAGCTTGCGCTGCGAGGCGGGCGCGACCACGCGGTCTTGTTCGACCGGGGAGAGATCCCCGTGCAGCGACAGCAGCAGCATGTTCGCCGCGCGGGCAAGCGGCTCGCAGGCACGCTGGGCACGCCGGATCTCCGCCGCGCCGGGCAGAAAGACAAGCATGTCGCCCTGCTGGCCTTCAGCCAGCAGCAGCGCAAGCGCGGCGGCAACCCGGGCAGGCAAGGGCTCGGAGGAATAGGGCATATGTTGGATGGAGAGTTCGAAGAGCCTGCCCTTCGAGCGCACCACAGGACAATTGCCGAGATAATCCGCAACTGGCGCGGCATCGAGGGTCGCGGACATCACCACCAGGCGCAGCGCAGGCCGCGTTTGCTGCAGGCGCTTGAGCAGGGCCAGGGCCAGGTCGCTCTCCAGATGGCGCTCGTGAAACTCGTCGAGGATGACGGCGTCTACGCCTTCCAGATGCGGATCGGAAAGCAAGCGCCGCGTCAAGACTCCATCGGTAACGAAGTGGAGACGGGTCCTAGGACCCGCCACCTTTTCAAATCGAACTTGGTAGCCGACAGATTCACCCGCCTGTTCTCCAAGTTCCCAGGCCACGCGGCGGGCGGCCAGGCGCGCGGCAATGCGGCGCGGCTCCAACACCAGGACGTCGCCTTGAACGGCGGCCAGCAGCGCAGCAGGCACCCGGGTAGTTTTGCCGGCTCCAGGCTCGGCCTCGATAACCAGATTGGTGTTTCGCTGAAGCGAAGCAAGAATTTCCGGAATGAGGTCGTCGACGGGCAGAGCTGGCGGGTGGGGCACAGTTCCATCAGAGCCCAGTACGGCGGCTGCCGTCAATTGCGGAAGCGCGAACTTCCCCAACCGGCCCTTCAAAGAGTTGTGGTGGCTCCCTCCCATGCCGCAAAAAACGCGGCATGGGTGGGGCACAGGGCGTTAGTCCTTAGTAAGGTTAAGGGCCGAATCAAATTTGCTATTGAGGGTTCACGCCGACAATGCGGGTGTCGGAGCCAAAGCGGTGATAATCGCGAAATTCGATGCGGTGCAGAATGTCTCCCGTCCTGGCCAGTTTCATCTGCATCTCTCCACGCACCGGCATCAGGTAATCGTGATTGTTGATGGCCACGTAGTCGTAGTCGATGGCAATGGCCGAAGCGCGAACCGGAAAGCGCTCCGGAATTCCCTCCGCTTCAATCGTGATGCGGCGGACACCGCGCGTAGCATCGTCGATATAGACCAGGCCGTGGAAAGCTACGTTTCTCGGCTCTTTGGGCAACGCGACCAGAGAGTAGCGGGAGTTCAACAAGTCGACGCGATAACCGAAGACCTGAGTGCCTGCGCCATCCAGCGAGCCGGCTTGCTTCCACTCAAAAACAGCTTGGGACGACGGGTCGAAGACCAGCTTCAAGATGCCGCCGAACTCCCCTTCAAGGCGAGCGCTCTTCATGTCGTACGACTCGGAATTGCCGGGCTGTCCGTCGACTTCAAGAACCTTGCGGGACTCTTCGTGGTTTTCATAGGTGAGCATCTCGGCGAGTTTGTCGTGATGCGCCCAGGCTCCGGTACCCTTGGGATCGACATAGCGATCGGTAACTTCGATGCAGCGGAAGTTCATGAGCGAATCGAGATAACCTACGGCGCGTTCGCGTGCGCTTGCCAGCAATGCGTCCTGATACTTTTGGCTGGGCGGATGTGGCGCGTCTGCAGTTGCAGCGGGCGTAAAGCGGTCCGGGGCCAGTTCCAACAGTGCGACGGGTGCCGTCGCCGCGCTGGTGCCGGCGGACTGATTGGCGACATCTTTGCCCTCGTCAGTCAGACTCTCCGCGACGACCCGAGTCCCGGCCACGGTAAAACCTAGCTCGCGTGAGGAACTCTTGTCTTTCTGTGCGTAAGTAAAGATGGCGCGATAACTGCCCGGCTCCAGAGCCACGGCCTCAACCGTAGCCATGTTGACGCTGGACTCGGAGCTAGCCGGATGAGCGATGGCCATGGAAGAATGCGACACGCTCTTGCCGTCACGTTGAACATCGACGTCGAGCTTGCCTTCCTGCCCGGACAGGCCGCTGTCGGCATGGCTCCTGAAGAAAAACGAAATGCGCGGCGTCCCCGTGGTCACCTGCTGCACAAGATTTGGAACCACACGAGCCTTTGCGTATTCCAATGGCTCAAGCAAATCGGTTTCACTGCCTAACGGTTCGGTGCGCCGCACGAGAACGACATCGCTCAACCAAGGCCCCGAGTCAGCAGCTGCAAGGGCGAACGTAGTGCGCAGCGCGCCTGCCTTTTCGCCCAACTGATCCATCACAACAGCTTCGAGAACATAACTGCCCGGCGCGGCAGTAAAAGGCCGCTGCAAAGTGATGAATCCTGCTCGAGCATCTTCAACCGTCTCCAATGCGCCATTGCGGGCAATATCGTCGCTGAAGCGCTCCACCACCACGCCGGACTGATCCCGGATCTGGGCAAGGAGCGAAACATGCATGGAATAAAGCAAGGTCCGCTGGTCCTGGTGCAGTTCCAGATGCGTCACCGGCAGCTCAACCACGAGTTCATTCGCGGTTCGGCCGCCATGGGCGCCCATGCGTAGAACCGTCTGCTGAAATTGAACATCGGCAGGCAGTTGCTCAGCGCCGAGGATCTTCAGCAGTGGGGCCTCATACGGCCGAACGCTGAAGTTACCGGCGGCACCCGGCTCCAGCGCAAAATAGCCCGCGCGCGCGAGAACGGTCATCCCCTCGTGCATTGGTTTGATGTCGATGGAGTGAAAATGCCCGTCATACTCCTTCAAGGCCGGGGTATACGTTGCCTCATAGTAGTTCGTCAGGTCGGCAACCAGGCGTTGTAACGGCTCACGCGGATTGTCCCCAGCGCTGATCGCGAAGCCTCCGGTTCCCGTGGCCAGAAAGGCGAGTGAATTGCCTTCAGCCTTGCGGCGATCGCTTTCCAGGTTGCTCATGGAATCGGGAGTATAGGCATCGGCGGTCAATCCCACGCTGGCCCCCAACCGCTGCGGACTGACGTTGAAAAAATTGTTGGATACACCCGCAGTGAAGCGCGGGGCAGCGGGCCCTGCCGGCTCGTTCATGATGGTCAGCAGGGCCATCGATTTCGTATCGACAGCATTGGTGTCGACGGTATAAATAGCGATCCCTCCGCGATTGGCCGCTTGCACCACTTCGCGGGTCATGGTCTCCGACTTGGAATTGGCGCGCAGCCCTTCGGAGAACACAACAACGATCTTGCGCCCAGGCAGATTCTGCTGGGTCTTACACAGCGCCAACAAGCCGGCCAATGCAGGCATCGCCTGCTGATCCTTGACGGTTCGCTGCGACCCTTCAAGCGCGTTCAACATCATGTGCGCCTTGGCCCGATCTTCAACGCTTGCATTCGATCCCGACGCCACAGCACCGGTCTGCACCACGGAAAGCAACTGCTTCTCGGCATCGGTCAGTTCTTTCCGGGGCAGGTCGGTGATGGCTCTTGAGGCAGCACTGGCCACAGCAGCACGATCTTGGGTAAAGTTCAGAAACAGCCGCAGCCCTCGGTCTAGGCCAAACACCGCGAGAGAGCTATGATCCGGCAGCATCGGCAGAAGCTTGGCCGCAATGGAATGGGCAATCTTGGCCCCCTCTCGATCCATGTGATCGAAAACAAGGTTGATTGTGGCCGCGCCCTCGTTTTCCGGAGTCACCAAATGCAGCCCGGTAAGTTGGACAGGCACACCTGAATCGCTTACTGCGATATCGGCTCCGGTCAAGTCGAGCACAGGCCTGTTTTTCTTGTCGTGCACCAGCAGATCGATCGGAATAGCATCGACGCTGGATTGAAGCTGCTGCGGAACCGCTGGGGCTGCTACCATGGCCGGGGCCGCGGGTGCTTGCCCCGGAAGGGGACGGCAAAACGCCACAAAGAGTACAAACGACGCACTGAGCCGCTTGAGGATAGCGGCGGAAGTAGCGAACTCCGATGTCGTCCGATTTGAATTGCAAGGCATTGAAGAGCCACCCTTTCGCACACCACTTCGCCATCCGGAGATCGCAGCCAGACGATCCATGCCCCATGAATCTTGAGGATCGCTTGAGCGCAGGATACACCCTGAACTCGCCCTCGGGCTCAAAGCAATCAGTTGGTCGGTTATCGGAATTCGTAAGAAGCACATCGGCTCCTCGGTCTTGCCATCGAGGTATCTCTGATAGCCGTGGCGATACCATGGTTGGATAGAAGAAGGAAGGGTCGAATCGTCGGAGCGGGGCAGACGCCTAGCGATTGCAGCTATGGAAATCGAAGCGGAGGAAATCGATGGACGAAATTGGGAAGGAAATCTTGAAGGAACTGCTTCCGGAGGAGAAGGATGTGGCTGCCCCTCCGTCGCGCAAGGATACGGCGGCCCATGCGGATCACTGGTCGCAGCCGATCTTGCTGGAGCGAGCCAGATACTTGCGGGAAATGGCGCGACTCGGAGACGGGCAGGCCAGCGAGACGCTGAGAAAGTACCCTGGCCACTTCACCATGCTCTCGTTCCGCAGCCGCGACGGAATCGCAGAATTGCACGAGAAATTTGCAGATCTCTTCTATGTGCTCAGCGGCAAGGCGACCCTGGTAACCGGTGGAACCATGGTGGGTGCGCAGACCGTCGGCCCTGGCGAGATACGTGGCGACCGGGTTGAAAATGGCTCGCGGCAGGAACTAAGGGCGGGCGATGTGGCGCATGTGCCGGCCGGCGTACCGCACCAGATGCTGGTTAGCAGCGAGCACACGTTTACCAGCTTTGTGGTGAAGGTGCAGGAAGCGCCGTAGGAATTGAAGGGAAATGGCGGCAAACATTATTGGAGCGGGAGACCGGGATCGAACCGGCGACATTCAGCTTGGGAAGCGGGGTAGGTTTCATACTTTCAAGCACTTACCCCGTCTTCTTTTCGATTCACGAACCAATAGAACCAGCAATCTGCCCGGCAAGAAAAGAACTGGACCAAATCTGGACCAAGATTCTGCAGACCTTTAGGCTGCTTCAACACCCCCTCGGATTGATAATTCATCTGAGGGAGTCTTATGCCTGTTTCCCGTGTCGCGATCGAACGTGCGCTCGACGGAATTGCATCTGACGAAGGGGGCATGCGATTTCAGGGACTCGCGGTAGTCTTGGCAAAGCTCAGGTGGCCTGAGCTGATCGCATGCGAGAGGAAGAAGGACCTTGGGCTGGACGCCCACGCGCCGGCAATTCTCTCCCCGTTGCATAAGGGCATGGGTCTTTCCTCGTCGATCACGCCGGAACTGGAGAAAATTCAGGGCGACTGTCAAGGGCGGAGCAAAAGTAGACCACTGGGGCGGAGCAAAAGGTTACCAGCAGAGGGAACGATAAACAGGGATTTGCGGGGGTGTAGGGCCTCTTGAGCGTAGCGAGAGAGGCCCTACACCCCCGCGGCGCGTTCGGTGGGCGGGGTTCGTTTGCGGCGGCTGTGCTGGAGGCGGTAGCTGTCGCCCAGGCATCGAAAGGCCCTGGTCTTGCGGTAGTAGCCTTCAATGCCTACCGAAAAGGCTTCCGTCAGATCATCGAAAAACTGCTCGCGGAGACTGGGTTGCGTGGTATCGGCAGGCAGAAAGAAGTTTCTCGCCGCCGGGAACGGGTAGGCATAGGATGGCAGATTGATAAAGGCTTTGAACTGGCTTGTGATTTCCGCTACCGGCCGCGCGCCGCGAAGGAAGTTCTCGCGATCGGTTCTCCACGTCGAATTCTCTCGCCGCTGGCGCGATGCGCGGTCAAGATCGACCACCGCGCAGGAGTAGCCATCCTGCCAGCGAGGAGATTCGTGCAGCATCCGTCCGCACTGGTTGACGAAGCCGCCGCCGTCAAAGACCAAAGCCCCATTCGCTCCGAACTGGTTGACGTAAACCACGGTTCTTGCCCAGACCATTGACCCACATCATCGGATTGGCGATGTGCATCAGGTGATGAGAGTCCAGGGTCACGTGAATTCCGCTCAGCTTCTGGCCGCAACGGGATACGAAGGCGGCCAGCCGCGCCATGTCCCTGGTGGCGCCAGCGACTGGAAGCTTCGAGCCGGGTAGATCCATGAAGTCGATCTGAGGGTCGATGATGACGAGTTCAATGCGAGGATCGGACATTGCTTGCTCCCCTGCCGCCTTTGTTGAGCCTGCGGCTGGCTGGTTTCATGCTGGGACTGGAACAGAAAAGACCTTGCGCAGATAAGCCACGTACTCCTGGTCCTGGCACATGGTCTTGCCGGGGCTATCCGACAGCTTCGCGACAGGCTGGCCGTTGCAGCGTGTCAGCTTCATGACGATGTTCAGCGGCGCATGCGGCGTGTCGTTCATCAGAAACGTCCCGATCCCGTAGTTGGTTCGAATCCGCTTGCGGAAGTGCGTGAACAGGGCCAGAGCCTTCACGAAGTCGAGGCTGTCGGAGAAGGTCAGGATCTTCGAAAGAGGATCGATTCGCAGGCTCCGGTAGTGGTCAATGCATCGTTCTCCAAATAGAAATGGGTCGCCGGAGTCGTGTCGCAAGCCATCGAAAAGCTTGGCAAAGTAAAGATCGAAGTACCGCAGAAAGGCGTCCAGACCGACTACATCCGTCAAAGCGTAGCCCAGATCGCCGCGGAATTCCTGGACCCAACCTTCGAGCGCGGCCTTCAATGAATCCGCCAGCCTGAAGCCGAATGCCTGGTAAGCCTGCAGGTACTCATGGGCCATGGTGCCGATGGGGGTGAGACCAAGATTGAACGCGAGCTGGACATTGGATGTCCCCCGGAAATTCAAGGGTAGTTCCTTGGCAAGGATAGTGGCGACTTCGGTCTGCCATGCGGACGAGTAGCGCCGGCGCAGGCCAAAGTCGAAGAAGAGGAATGGATCGCCGGGATCCATGGCTTCAGGGCAGCCCTTCACCAATTCGATCTTGTCATAAAGCCGGCGCCGCGCTTCGTCGAGCACTCCCTGCTCGGGCAGACGCCGAAAGTACAGTTCATTCACGATCTGCAGAACGAAAATCTCGAAGCCCATCACGTGAATGATGGGGCCCTTGGCAACAACACGCAGATCGTTGCCTTCGGCGGTCACTTCAATGAAGCGTCGCTGAAAGCGGAAGATCGATAGGAAGTCGATCAGGTGAGACTTGAGGAAACGCAGCGTTCGAAGCCTGGCCAGCTCTTCCGCAGAGAAGCTCAAAGTGCAGAGGTGATCCAGTTCCGCATTCACTTCGTCGACCAGTTCAGCCAACGGGTAGGCCGTCTTTGAACGGCACAAGAATGTATATTCCCCGTCGGCGTCGGGATGAGACGTCAGAAGGGCCTGTAGCATCGTCAACTTGTAAAGATCGGTGCCAAGCAGGGAAGTGACGATTCCTGAGGGTTGGGTCACAAGCGTGCTCATGATTTTTCTCTTTCTTCCGGTGCGCCGTGCATCTAGCGTGTGGTTTCGGCACGAAAAGTGAACGGAAACTTCCCTTCGAGCTTGTCCTGGAACCATTCGATGATCGACAGATGGTCCTCGAAAAACCGCTCTGGCTGCCGATAACACTCATAGATGGGCATCCAGAGAGCGCCCTTTGCGTCATCTCCGCCTCGAGAGCGGATTCCGGGCAGCATGCGGTCCCGGCTGTCCTCGATGCGAATACCGAAAGCCTCTGTGATGACGCGGCCACGGCTGCTGCGATTCGGATGGTCAAAGGTGTGTTGGGCTTGCAGTCCGGCAAGAAGTTTCTTGCGTTCGACCTGCAGGCCTGTCTCTTCCTTCAACTCCCGCAGCGCGCATTCCACCAGGGTTTCGTCCTGGTTGAGATAGCCGCCGGGTAAAGCAAAGAGGCCCTTGCCCGGGAAGCCTCCGCGCACAACAAGCAGCACATGTCCGGAAACCATCACCACGGCATCGGCCGTATTGAAGGTTGGCGGGTAGGGCGCGGCCTTCCAGGAGTCCTTGAACCGATTGACGAATTCGTGCTCGGCAACCAGGTTACGGTAAGACTCGGTGTTCATGAAGCCCGCCATCCATTCAGCGACAGGCTCGGGCACATACTCGCGGAAATCCTGCTTCCCCTCGAAATAGCCCACGCGCACATCCGTGGCGCTCACCTTGCCGATTTCGGCGTTCCAACCGGTGTCGACAAAGGTAAGCTGTGGGAACATCTTGAGATAGAAGGTGGAGTTATCCTTGTCATGCCCGAACAAGGCGACCGAGTCTTTCCAGCCGGAACGAGCCGGCGGATTGTCCGCGGTGAATTCGGCCAGCGTGCGCTGAACCTCCACCTGCCAACCGGTATTTGAATAGGGATAATCGCGCAGCGGGTAGAATTGCAGCCGCGTCAGTTCATCCTCAGTGAAACAGGAGGCCAGCATGGCCGCCCGCTGTTCGAAGCTGAAAGGGTTTTTGATGGAAGGGGCCTGACGGCAACTTCCGATAAGAATCGCGACTCTGCCGGCGTACTGAAGCGCGTGGCGAATGCTTGCGATGTGTGCTTTGTGCGGGGGCTGGACACGGCTGATGAATACGCCGTATGGATACACCTTCGGTGCCATGGGTCACTCTCCGTGATCTGCTACAAGATCCTCTCTGGATCAGGAAGGGTAATCTCCACCCTCATCTTCATGATCACGCAAAACGAATCAGGATGCAAGCGCCACTCACTTCCAACACAAGATGAGTCGTTCATGACCACGCCGGTCACAACTGCGGATGAAAACGAGTTCCGTCCCGGCGTAGGGTAGATCTGGACTGCCTCGGGGCGCAGAGGGCCGCTTCAAGCAGAAGTGCCTATAAGCCCGCAGATGGTTCTGCCCTGGAAGCCTGGAGGAACAAGGGATTGTCGTCGCTGCCGAAACAGTGAGCACGCAGGTGAGACTGATAAGACGAAAGCTTCCTCCAGAGGAGGTTCAGGAGGCAGCCCGCGGCAGGGGACACTCGGAATCAGGCCAGCTTCACACACTTGCCGACTCACGGGAACCTTGCGGCAAGGCGACTTCAGGGTACCTATCTACAGTTAACGAATGCCTCTTGAATCTGGAATCAATCAAGCCCCGAATTTGGCGAAAACCTGGTTGGTGTTCGCGCCCAGCCATCCTTCGAAAAACGCGGGCCGAGGATGAGCTCTCAGATCTGGGGTTTGTGAAGGGAATCAAAGTGAGAATGCATCCGGACAAAGCGACAGGTATTTCGATTCTCAGTGCCACAGCAGAAGCAAGCCAGATGCACAAAGCACCATGTCCGAGCAAGTCCGGAACGTGAGGCTCTCACGATAGAGAAATGTCCCTAGAAGCAACAACACAATCGCGACCAGGTTATTACAGACAAAGGACGTGATATTCAGTTGGAGTCCGGCCCGGTAGCCAATCAAGTAGCCGGATTCGATTGCAACCAGGGCCAATGCCAAGGCGATCGAGGTCCAACTCACGCGATGTAATTGCACTGTGGAGAATCCCTTGCGGGCGACAAACAGTCCAAGGCAAGCTAGTGATGCGAGTCCGAACGAAATACAGAGGGCCAGAAATGGGTCGAGTGTTGCCGGCGTGGCTTTCTGGCACAGGTGGTAAAGAACTCCGCATCCAACAATCATGATGAGGGGAGATGATTCCGACACTGCTTATCTGCATGGATACTTTTCCTTCGTTTCGGTGGCCGGTCCATGCTGCATCAGGTAGTCCTGCTGACAATCGGTGCCAACGAGGAAACCCTGCGTTCCAGCAGGGTGGAATCCCCATTTGTTATAGAACGAAATGGCGCGTTCATTGCCGGAGAAAACGCTGAGCCAGAGTGTTCCTTCGCGTTCATTTGCAGTGATCGCCAGTACTTCTTTCATGAGGGCGTTGGCAACTCCTCGCCCGTGATATTCGGCATCGATGTAGAATTTGCGCAATTCGAGCCCAACCGACACTTGCTGGTGCGGCGGTGCGGAGCCACGGGAAATGAGAGCATAGCCCGCGAGCTTGTTCGATATGTTTGCAGCCAGAATCACATTGCGATCATCTTCGAGCAAAGTGCGAAATCGCTCGGTCGTTAGTTCCTGGTGGATATATTCAGCCAGATCTTCCGGCTTTGTATTGGCTGGCCAGCCGAGAGGAAAAAGCGCAGATGAAAGACGCGACAGTGCTTGTGCGTCTGCAGTCGTGGCGCGGCGAACCTGGGTTTCGAGCTCCAACATTCAAACCTCAGCGGAGACGAATCATTGATTACGCAGTCCAAAAACCTGTTTCTCATTCATATCAACACGAAGCCGCTTCGCGTGCAAACAGACGTCGAGGAATTCCGGCGTGCATCGCGGATCCGCGGGTGTTGTGCATGACAGTTGTGAGCGGCTCATATCAGCAGGATATGCTATTGAACCGGCGGGTGGATCCGGGTTTCAAGGAACGACCCAACCTGAATGTTGATTGCTGCGAAAAGGCCAAAGCGCTTGCCCAGTGAGGGTTTCCATCCTAGGCCAGAATAAAGACCTACAAACGCTGCAGAGTGCGATGGATCAGGAGGGTGATCTGGATCATGCTGATTGCCACGGCGATTGGAGGCCGTACCGATGACAAGAAGCAAAACAAAACGCAAGCGGGCACCGAAATCGATTCTGAAGCTTCCCGACCTTGAGCAATCCAAGTCCGCTGTGCTCAACAGCTTAACATCGCAAAGCTCACAACGGACCTACGATCATGCGATTCGGGAATTCATCGAATGGTATTGCTCGGAACCCCGCCTTGCTTTCAATAAGACGGTGGTCACCCGTTATCGAATATCGCTGGAACAGCGGCATTATGCTTCAAACACGATCAACCTGCGTCTGGCCGCAGTCAGGAGGCTGGCCTACGAGGCCGCAGACTGCGGTCTGCTCAGTGCAGATCTGGCTGCAGGAATCCGCCGGGTTAAGGGGGCCAGGCGATTGGGCGTTCCTGTTGGCAACTGGCTGACTGCCGAACAAGGCAAGCGCCTATTGCAAACTACAGGTGGCACAAGCCTCCGAGCCAAACGCGACTTTGCCGCGCTGGCGATCCTGCTGGGATGCGGGTTGCGCCGGGCAGAATTGACAGGGTTGCGAGTTGAGGACATTCAGCTGCGGGAGGAGCACTGGGTCATTGCAGATCTTGTGGGCAAGGGCGGCCACATACGGACTATTCCAGTTCCAGATTGGGTAAAAACTGGCATTGACGCCTGGACGGAAGCTTCCGGGATTTCCACCGGCATTCTCCTTCGTTCGATCAACAAGGCCGGCAGAATCTGGGGAACCGGCTTCAGCCCCAAGGTTATTTGGGGCGTGGTGAAGCAGAAAGCAAAGGCCTGCGAAATCCCTTCTCTTGCCCCGCACGACCTCAGGCGGACCTGTGCCCGATTGTGCCACCAGGCAGGCGGTGAACTGGAGCAGATTCAGTTCTTACTCGGGCACGTTTCCGTTCAGACGACGGAACGCTATCTGGGTTGCAAACAGCGCTTTCGCAATGCGGTCAACGATCGAATTGGCCTGGAACCAGATTCGGCGGGATCTCAATAGACCCCGCCCCGCTGCGCGACTTTAGTACCTCTCCATTGAGAACCTGCGCAGAACGGGCAGGAAGCCGGAGAGTTATGCGGCTTGTGCGATGGCGAGTTGCGGGATATTGGCCAGTTCCCTCAGCTTCTGTCCCGTGGTGATGACCTGCTTGCCGAATTGAGTCAGATAGTACTTGTAGCCGTGCGCGACTTTCTTGATGAGGCCATGCAAGGGCAGTCGTTTGAGCAGCCTGGAGATCTGGGAACTGGTCTTTCCCGAGAGGAAGCGGCGCAGGGTCTTGTTTTGCATGCCGGCGATGTTGAATTCTCCGCGGGCGATAGCGCAAAAGAGTTCGCCGTCGTCGGCATCGAAGAAGTTGAACCCGGGGTATGAGCGGCCTTCGTGATGCCGCGGCTGCGACAACTTGTCGAGCTTGTTGCGCCCGTTGCGCGGGTCCTCG
>CAZLMY010000021.1:0-52304 GCA_964560845.1 uncultured Occallatibacter sp.
AGGTGTTGCCGTCCTTGGCCTTGTACATCATGCGTACGGCATGGGCCTTGATGGTGATGCCGCGTTCGCGCTCCAGGTCCATGTCGTCCAGGATCTGGGCTTGCATTTCACGGCCGGTCACTGAGCCGGTCAGTTCCAGCAGACGGTCGCTCAGCGTCGACTTTCCGTGGTCGATGTGGGCGATGATTGCGAAGTTTCGTAGGAAGCGTGCGTCCATGCGGGGTTGGCGAAAGAAGGCTATTTAAGCGGTCCTGCGCGCTTTGGCTCCATGGCATAGCTTATCATCGGCATAGTGTCTTCTGTGTCCGGGGTCAATCAATTCCTCATGGGTGTCAGTTTGAATCGTTTTCGTTTGCTAGGCTGCGCACTGCTGACCCTTTCTCTGGGTGGCTGCGATCCGACTCAACCCGCCACAACCACTCCGGCCGAAGCGCCGCAGGCGACTGCGCCCCAACTTGCTCCCCAGACGACTCCATCGACGCAGGTGGCCCCGGCATTGCCCGCGCCGCTTACCGCCGAACAGCAGCGGGTCCATGTTCTGATCCAGCAAGTTGAGGCTGCCTACAATCTCGGCGAACAGAACTATCGCAAAGGCGAATTGCTTGAGGCCAAGACGCAATTCGATCGCGCAGTAGATCTGATGTTGACCAGCGGCATCGACATCAAGAGCAATGCGCAACTACAGGAAGAATTCGACCACATCGTGGACGGGGTCAACGCGCTGGAGATGGAGGCGCTGAAGCAAGGCAACGGCTTTGCTCCCAAGGAGGAACCCACACCGGCAGAGGTAGCCGAAGATGTGACCTTTGAAGTGGATCCCAACATCGTGGCGAAAGCCCAAACAGAATTGGCAACCACAAAGTCGGATCTTCCTCTGGTGGTGAACGACTACGTGGCCGCCTACATCAATTTCTTCGCCAACACGCAGCGCGGCCACAACACGCTGCTGCACTCGTTCGAACGCGCCGGCCGCTACAAGGCGATGATTCAGCGCGTCATGGCGGAAGAAGGCGTGCCCCAGGATCTCATTTACCTGGCGGTGGCCGAATCGGGATTCAATCCGCGCGCCCAGAATGGCCACTCCGGCGCCGGCGGCATGTGGCAGTTCATGCCCCACGGCAACTACGGACTGGCGCGCACGGCCTACGTCGACGAGCGCTTCGACCCGGAAAAATCGACCCGCGCCTACGCGCGCTACATGAAGTTCATCTACGACCAGTTGGGCGACTGGTACCTGTCGATGGCCGGCTACGACTGGGGCTCCGGCAATGTGCAGCGCGCGGTGCAGAAGACCGGATACGCGGACTATTGGGAGCTCTACAAGCGCAACAATCTTCCTGCCGAAACCAAGGTGTACGTACCGGAAATTCTGGCCGCCATTATCATCGCCAATCATCCTACGCAATACGGATTCGATCAGTTGACGCTCGATCCGCCGGTGTTGACCGACACGGTAACCATCAACTACTCCGTCGATGTGCGGCTGGTTTCCGATATTGTGGGCGCGCCCGTCGATGAAGTGAAGGCGCTGAATCCAAGCTTGCTGCGCAGCGTCACCCCTCCGGACACAGCATTCGATTTGCATTTGCCTGCCGGCACTGCCACCCTCTTCGAACAGCGCATTGCCGCTGTACCTGAGCCCAAGCGCACGGGATGGCGCTATCGTCGCGTGGCCGCTGAAGACACACTGGCCTCGATCGCGCATGAGTTCCATGTGGCGGAAGCGGATCTGGCCGCGGCCAACCAACTGCACGCCAGCGATAGCATTCAAGGGGTCGAGGCGCTCGTGATTCCCGCTCCGCCCGCAGCCGAACCTGCGCATCTGCGCCTCTACACCACGCGCAAGGGCGATACTCTGGTGACCATTGCCGACCGCTTCGGCGTGTCGCTGACGCAATTGCGCAACTGGAACAAGATCGCAGGCATCAAGGTGGAAGCAGGCCGCCGCCTGCGCGTCGCAGATCCAGGCAGCGTCTCGCACGCGACCCGCGGTCATCGCCGCAGCGGCTCCGCAGACAATGCGCAAGCCGCGCATGAATCAAGCAAGGCACAGAGTTCCGCGAAGGAAACTTCTCCGCACGAGCCCGCGAAAAAAGGTCGCGCAACGACCGGGACAAGAGGAAAGGCGCACAGCGCCAAGTCCGCGTCCAGCACGGCGAAGAGCGCGCCATCGAATTCAAAGAATTCGAGCGCACAGAAACCGCGCGGCAAGCGAAAGCCATCGGGGAAAAAACAAAAGTAGACAAGTAACTCATTACGCACTTGTGTTTTGATGGCGTTTGCGTGCAAGCTATTGCTACAATGGCTTCCGCAAGCGGAGCAGGCGCTTCAGTTGCGCGAAGAGACAATCTAGAAGAACGCAGCGGCAAACCGCTGGAGGCAAACGGATGGAAGAAGAAGTAATCAAGATGTACGCGATGAGTGATGACAACCTCAAAGACGAGCCCGCAGAAGTAGACCCCGACCACGAAGAAGACTTCGAAGAAGACGATGAAGGCGAAACCTCCAGCGTGCTGACTTCCTCGGACGATGACGAGGCAGCGGCAGAAGAGGCAGATGCCGTGGTCGTTCCTGAGCCCGCATCCAAACCGGCCCGCAAGAAGGCCGCAACCAAGAAGACCGCTGCAAAGAAGGCACCCGCAGAAAAGAAGACACGGGCAGCGAAGAAGGCGCCCGCTGACGTAATCGTCCCACCACCACCTCCCGACACTGGCGCAGGCGGAGGCAAATCCGCGGTTGTGACCGTCGCAAAGAAAGCCAAGAAGGCGCTCGGGAAGAAGGCTGTCGCGGTCGCCAAGAAAGCCGCCAAGAAAGCCGAGAAGAAAGCCGCAAAGAAAGCGGCAAAGAAGTCCGCCGTAAAGAAGAGCAGTTCTGGCGCAACAGGCGGAAAGACCGCGGCCAAGAAAACCGCGGCCGGCAAGCGCGCCAGCAAACCCACCAAACGAGGTAAACCGTTGGCAGTTAAAAAAGCAGCAAAGAAGGCCCCCGCCAAAAAGGCAGCAGTGAAGAAAGCTATTGCCAAGAAGGCTCCGGCGAAGAAAGCCGTAGCGAAGAAAGCCCCCGCCAAGAAGACAGCAGCCAAGAAGGCCGTTGCCAAGAAGGCAGTGGCAAAGAAAGCACCCGCGAAAAAGGCAGTCGCGAAAAAGGCAGCAAAGGCAGTAGCTCCCAAGACTTCAGCCAAGAAGGCAGCGGCAAAGAAAGCCCCCGCCAAAAAGGCAGCAGCCAAGAAGGGCTCAACCAAGAAGGCAACAAAGTAGTCAAGGCAACAGGCAAACAAAGGCAAGCAAAAGAGCCCGGCAAAGCGCCGGGCTTTTTTGCGTCTGTACTCGAAGCAACCATCTACATCCCGTCAACCGGCGCGCAGAGCTGCTTCAGATGCCATTGCTGGTGGCTCAGATAGTCTTCAATGAGAAAGCGCAATGTCACCGGCGCATCGTCGCCGATAATGCACCTTGCGCCGAGCCGCTCGTCGGGAATCCGATCGACGACCGCTGCGAGAATCTCGTGCTCCACTTCCCACCAGTGCAGCACAGTGTCCCACGGTTGCTGAGCGTAGCCGTGCGCGGCAACCCATGCATCCTGCGCGTACTTCGGGCCTGCGTAACTGCCATCCGCAGCGGCACGCACAAAGCGCTGGCGGTTATTCGTCGCTGAATCCAGCAGGTGCCCCACAATTTGCTTGCGCGTCCATCCGCCTGCGCGCCACGGCCGATCGGCAAGTTCAACAGGCAAGTTGCGCAGAGCAGCGGCAATACTGTTCAATTCCGTGCGAAAGTTTCCTGCAACCTCAGTAGGCATTTCATTCTCCCGCTTGCAGTTCACCCTTGTTGGCGCCACGCAGATGCGGCCCCGTCACCGGGGCCGCATCGGTCGTTGGGCTCAAAGCGATCTACTTCTTCAGTTGCTCAATCGCTTCCAGCACTTCTTCGGAATGATGCTGCACTTCGACCTTGGTCCACACCTTCACGATCTTGCCCTGCGGATCGATCAGAAACGTGTTGCGGTTGGCGATGGTCATGGGCCCGAAGTGGCCCAGCGAGCCGTATTGATCCACCACTTTGTGTTCCGGGTCGGCGAGCAGGCGGAAGGTGAGCCCTTCTTTGGTGCAGAACTGCTTGTGGCTATCGGGCGTATCCACGCTCACTCCCAGAATCACTGCGTTCGCGGCGTCGAATTTCGACTGGTCACGCTGGAAGTTGTGCGCCTCGATGGTGCAGCCCGAGGTCATGTCTTTTGGATAAAAGTAGAGCACCACCCACTTGCCGCGGAAGGTGTCCAGCGAGATTTGTGAGCCATCCTGCGAGGGCAGCGTAAACCCGGGGGCCGATTGCCCCACGGACGGCATCGGTGAGTCGGCGGCATGGACTGTGACCAACGCAACCGCGAGCACCAGCATCGCGGTCAGAGCGAACAACAGCATCTTCTTCACGAAAAAACCTCCGAAAAGCAGGGACTAGGGGTTAAGGGTTAGGGAACAGCAAACCTGATCGAAAGCGGCATGGGGGAAACCTGCTCGCAATCAGTATAGTCGCGGACCGTCTATTCCCTATTCCCTAATGATGGCCGCCGAGAGGCCACGATGGCAATGCCTGCCTGCTGCGCGCGCACCAGCAGGGCTTCGCGGTCGAACAGCAGCGTACGTCCGGCCTCGACCGACAGGCAACTGGCCCCAGCGGCGATCATGGTTTCGATCGTGGCCATCCCGATGACCGGCACGTCGAAGCGCATGTCCTGCTGTGGCTTGGCGACCTTCACAACCGTCAGCCGTCGCTCCAGCGTCGAAGGGTCCCCACCGTCGTCCACCGATTGCATGAGCCGGCCCGCGCGCTCGATGGCGGCATCGGTGCCCTCCATCGCTTCCACAGCCACGCATGCCTGCGCCGCCACCACCACGGTCTGCCCGATGTCGAAGCCCGCCACGGCCTGCGCCACACCCAGACCATAGACGATGTTCTTGACTTCTTCCGCATCGGGAGCGCGCTCCGTCAGCACGCCCTCCTGCGCCAGCAACGGCTCAAGGAAAGCCGTGGAGCTGATCAGCTCAATGCCCTCGTCGCCCAGAACTTTGGCTACTGCTCCAAGCAACATGTCGGTGTTGCGCGTGCGCAGATTCAGCAACAGTTTGGCCAGCCGCCAATCGGGCCGGATGCTGCTGAAGATCTGCTTGTGCTTCACCTGGCCAGCCATAACGGCTTTTGAGACGCCTTCTTTGCGGAAGGTCTCGATGAGACGCGACAACTCGCCCAGCGAGAGCCAATGAACGGTGATCGTCGCATCGTTGGCCGCGCGCTCATCGATCTCCGCCTCGGTCTCTTCGCGAATGGCCGCGACCACAACCGCAAGCCCCTGCGCACGCGCCGCGTCTAGAAGCAGAAACGGGAACCGGCCGTTGCCGGCAATGAGGCCAAGCTTCATCGGAGCCATCCCAGGAGGAAATCCTGCGATTGGACGTCACGCGCCACGACGAATGCTCCCGGAGGGAGCGGCGATAATAGCCCAGGGTGGAGTTCGCCATGGCGGACGAAACCCTGGTAATGCAACCCAAGAATATTCAAAGCCCCGTAGGGGCGACCGAAACGGTGCATTCGAATTGCGGTACGATTCACTGCAGCCATGTCACACACCTATTGTTGCTCTCTGACTCATTGTGTCTTTTCCACCAAGGACCGCGCCAAGATCGTCGCCCCGGAGATCCAACCGCGGCTGTGGGCCTACATGGGCGGCATTGCGCGGGATCACGGCATGAAGGCTCTTGAGATCGGAGGAACAGAAGACCGTGTCCATCTTCTCCTGTCTCTGCCGTCGTCCATGCCGATCGCCACAGCCATGCGAGAAATCAAGAGCGTCTCGTCGCATTGGATGAACGGAGTCTGCATGATTGAGGGCTTCGAATGGCAGGAAGGTTATGGCGCCTTCTCCATCGGGCAGGCTCAGATCGGCGCCACAATTGCGTACATCGGGAACCAAAATGAGCATCATCGCAAAAGAGATTTCCAGACGGAGTTCATCGCCTTCTTGCAGAAACACCACATCGCCTACGACCCGCGTTACGTTTGGGGGTGAGGTTCGAACGACCCTCAGGGGCGGTCCGCATCGAATCGACCCGCGTTCCCAGGGGTCCGGCCGCTTCGGCGAACTCCACCCTGGGCTATTCTCGTATTCTCCTTTCGGGAGAGATGTGCTCGACAGAAACTGGACAGACCCGAATGTTTGCACGTCGCGCACATATCGCACCGACCCGCCAATTCTGCCTTGACAGGTTTTTCCCGCTTCAGCCATCGCCGGCTACTTGATAACCCCGCGATGGCTGCGTTCGACAAATGCGGCGACAATGGCCACATCGTCGCCTTCCATCTCTTTGATCTTCTCCAGGGCCTGCGCGGTGTTCAGCTTAGCCGCCAGAAGAAGGCGAAAAGCCTTGTGCAAGGTTTGCAGCCGCTCCGGCGAGAACCCCCGCCGCGCCAAACCCACCTTGTTGATGCCGAAGGCCTTGTTCTCGCGTCGCGACGAAGTCAGCGAGAACGGCAGCACATCCTGGGTTACTATGGTGCCTCCGCCAATGAAGGCATATTGGCCCACAGTGCACTGCTGGTGAACCGGGCAAAAGGCGCCCACCGTGGCGTAGTCCTCGATGTTCACATGTCCGGCCAGCGTCGCGGCATTGGCCAGAATGCAATGGCTCCCCACATGGCAGTCGTGGCCAATGTGCGCGCAGGTCATCAGCAGGCAATTGGAGCCTAAAGTTGTAACGCCGCCGCCGCCCACCGTGCCGCGGCTGATGGTCACGCTTTCACGAATGGTGTTGTCGTCGCCCAGAACGGTTTCAGTCGGCTCGCCGCCATATTTCAAATCTTGCGGCGCCACCCCGATCGAGCAAAACGGATAAAACCTGTTGCGCGCACCGATGCGGGTACGGCCGTCGAGCACTACATGGGAGATGAGAGTGCAATCCTCTCCCAGAATCACCTCGGGACCGATGGTGCAAAAGGGGCCGACGGTGCAGGATTCTGGGACGATCGCCCCGGACGCAATGACCGCGCTGGGATGAACGCTCACTGCATGGCCTCTTGGGGGGCCGCTGGCTGCTCCTCTGCCGCGGCAGGCACTTCCTTCTGCGTCTTGGGTACGATCGAACAGGTGAGGATTGCCTGGCAGGCCAACTTGCCTTCCACAAAGGCTTTCCCCTCCATCCGGCCGATTCGGCTCTTGAACGTCAGAACGTCGACCTCGATGCGCAGCTGATCTCCAGGCGTTACCGGGCGGCGGAACTTGGCCTTCTCGATGCCGGTGAAGACCGCCAGCTTCTTCTGGCGGTCGGGAATCTCGCTCATCATGATGATGGCTCCGGCCTGGGCCATGGCCTCAATCACCAGGACGCCGGGCATGATGGGATAGCCGGGGAAGTGGCCTTGAAAAAAGGGCTCGTTGAAGGAGACGTTCTTGATTGCCACAACGCGCTTCTTGTTCTCAAACTCAACGATCCGGTCAATCATCAGAAAGGGGTAACGGTGGGGCAGAAATTCCAGGATTTCCTGGATGTCAAACGTCATTCGCTGGCTCCAAAGGATGCAGAGGCAAGGCCTCTATGCACTCGTGAGGATTATAAACAAGCACGGTCCTCCCATGTCCCGCCGTGAGCTCTCCAAGCCGCTCAGCATCGCCTATTTCTTGATGCGGTGTTCTGCGGCGTCCACGCTCCAGAAATCTGCCGGGAGTTGCTGGTTATAGGTGACCTTCACCACAAAGTACTGCCGGATTATGTCGTCGTTCTTGAAGCGCGTAATGGTAAACGGCGTCGGGAAGCCGTCAAAGACGTGGTAGTCGTCGTACTCCTCGACGTCGAGGTTCTTGTTTTTGTAAACCGGATCGCGCCACTCGAAAGTGCGCCGAAGCGGCAAATGGGTTTGCGTATCCATCTGGATGGTAACGGCTTCGTTCTGTGCCGAGATCAAGGTCACCTGGTCGGCCAGATGACGTTCGGCCAACCGCTGGCCCTCGTAAACCACAATGGTCTTCGGATCGTTCAGCCACACCTTGATGGCGGTTTCGATGGAGTGATCGCGGCGGCGCAAATAGTCGTCTACCTGCTCCTGGGGAAGCGCCTTCTTGCCCTTGTAAGTCACTTCCCAGCCCTGCCGCCCGAGGTAGAACTGCAGCACGTCGCGGTGCTTGGTGTACTCGATGCGGTCCTGATCCGGCCATGCGTGAAAATCCCAATAAAGTGTTGTGCCTGAGTCGGGGTTGCCGTGATCGAAGCCTGCCAGGTGCCCCTCGCGCATCTGGTTCTTCATATTGAGCCAGGCCTGGCCGCCCAGCGCCTGCACCATGGCATCCAGCGCCGCGCGCGCCTGCTTGGCGTTCTGCGCCCCGGGATCTTCCGCCGTCTGGGCCACCAGCGATCCCGAACCCATCACCATCGCCACCACCAACATCAAAGCTCCACGCATCCTTCGTCTCTCCTCTTACCCCACTAACACCGCTCCGCCATTCACGTTCAGCACTTCGCCGGAGATGAAACCTGCCAGAGGAGTGCACAGAAACAACACCGGTCCCGCAATCTCTCGCGCCGTAGCCGGCCGCCCCAGCGGAATTCCAGCAGCGATGCGCGGCCCCAATTCCGGATCGTCCAATGCTGCTGCCGACATCTCCGTTTTGACCCAGCCCGGCGCGACGCAGTTCACGCGAATTCCGCGGGGAGCCAGCTCGCTCGACAGGCTCTTGGTGAGACTTATCAATGCACCTTTGGTCACGGCATAGTCGGCGTGATAGGCCTCGCCCCGCTGGCCTGCGGTGGAACTGATCAGTACGATGTGCCCGGCGCCATCGGTGTCTGTCTGAATTGCGGCCTGCCGGTCCATCTGTGCCACAGCCGCTTGCACCAGCCCAAAGACCGAATCCAGGTTCACGGCAAGAGTCTGCCGCCATTGCTCCCCGGCCATCTCCGCTATGGGAGCATCCTCTGGAGGCCAGATGCCATGATTGGCCACCAGCACATCGAGGCGTCCAAACGCTCGAACCGCTGAGGCTACCAGGGCGTGTCCATCCTCCGGACTGTTCAGTTCCTGCTGCAAGGCGATGCAGCGGTCGCCGCCTGGTCCGCCGCACTCGGCCGCCAGGGCCGCGGCCTGAGCCTGCGCTTTTCGATAGCTGAAGGCAACGTGCGCCCCCGCCCGAGCAAATAACCGAACCGTCTCTGCGCCAATGCCGCGAGACCCACCGGTGACGAGGGCGACCTTCCCCTCCAGAGACAACAAAACACCTGCCATACGGCTCACGCTATCGCAGCAAGCCGGAAAACCGCAAGCTCCCGGCCCTAATTGCTGTCATTGTTTGACGGCGGCGGCGGAGGCGCTTTGACCTTCACAAACACGGCAAGCACGCCTGGAGCGCTGGCCACCGTCGCTGTGCCGCAACGGTTGGGAGCGCCAAGCCCGTCGCGGCGGATCTGCTCCACGCTGAATGTGGGCGAGCCGGAATGACAAAGATGGCTCTTGGCCGCGGAAAGCTGCAAATAGGGAAGGTTCGCCATCTGATTCGATAGGCGGATTTCGCCGCGTGCGTCCGTAAAGGCTTCCTGACGCCATTGCCCTACCTGCAGATCGCGCTTGTCGTAGCCCCCGGTGAGATTCAGCCGGACATGGGGCAAAGGGTGTCCGTTGCCGGCATCGAGAACCCGAATGGTAATGGGCTGATTGTGCACCTCAGGGAAGGACTGGCCGGCAGCGCCCAAACAGGCTGCCAACTGCAGAGTTGCGGCGAACGAAACAGCGAGAAAACGAATCATTGGTTGCGCCCTGGTGCCATTATCGTCCCACCGGGCGCTCGGCTGAAGCCCTGAATGATATTGCGGCCGAAAGAACCACATTCAGATGGTTCGCAAGAGCCGAACCGGCAGGTAGATGATGGCGCTCACCAACTCCAACGCGCCGCCCACGGCAATGCCCACCAGCCGGAACGGCAGCAACAAAAGCCAAACCAGCGGATAAAGTATCAGTGCAACTAAAGCCAGCGGCCAGCACAACACCAGCAGAATGCAAAACAAGAGAAACTTCATCATCTGGTAAACTCCCTCGACTTCCGGCAGCTTCCGCCCTGCCTGCACATCCAAACGTACGCAGAAGCCGCCTATCCGGTTCCCCCTCAAGCCTTCTTGACCTTGGCCCGTTCTGCCAGCACCTTCTTCCGTTCGCGAATCGTCTTGTACCGCTCCTTTTCAGGCAGCGCCAGAATGGCCTTGGTGCGCTTGGGCAGCTTTTCGTAGATCAGCCCATGCGCCAACCGCAGTTCCTCTTCGATTTGCCGAGGCCGAAGCGCATCCCAGCGCTCCACAGTGACCCAATGGGCGCGGGCCAGATAAGGCGAGGCGCAGATGCCCTCGATTTCCAGCAGTTCGTGGAAGCGCGCGGCGCCGCAATGGAACCACAGCACACCCGTTCCGGTGCCATCCAGGTCGGTCATGGCAAACATCTTGCCCCCTATGTCCCGGTCCCCGACAAAGTAGACCAGATGGTGACCCCAGTTCAGGGTCTCGACGGCGTGTGGGAGCGACAGGCAAATTGCGCGAATACGCTCGTTGTCCATGGGCAGAGTGTATGCCGGAAGCAGTGCGAAGAAAACCAAAAATCGCAGTCAGGACGGCGTCCGTAACGCTCAAACCGCCTGCGTCTCTTCCGCGCTCCCCACCGCGGTCATCGGGCCGCACTTTCTCACCGCCTCGGTGAACTCGGTCACCACCTGCACAAACCGCTCCCCTTCGCTGGCCGAAACATAGTCGAAGCGGCAGCGTTCCGGCGCGATGCCCAGTTGCGTCAGATAGCGCGCCATCATGCGGTGCCGCTGCGAGGCACGATAGTTGCCTTCCTTGTAATGGCAGTCGCCCGGATGGCAGGCCAGCACCAGCACGCCGTCGGCCCCATTCTCCAGGGCATGAAGCACAAACTGCGGGTCGACCCTGCCGCTGCACATCACGCGCACAATGCGCACATTCGGCGGATAGGGCGTTTGCGACATGCCGGCTTTGTCGGCGCCCGCATAGGAGCACCAGTTGCACAGAAAGCCGACGATCTTGGGCTCGAAAGGTGTCATCGCAGCATAGCCTCAATTTCCGCAAGAATCTGGTCGTTGGTGAA
This sequence comes from uncultured Occallatibacter sp., assembly GCA_964560845.1. Taxonomy (GTDB): domain Bacteria; phylum Acidobacteriota; class Terriglobia; order Terriglobales; family Acidobacteriaceae; genus Telmatobacter. Next base: position 11,130 of record CAZLMY010000021.1, read on the forward strand.
GTGATTGCCGGTAATGGCGCCCGAAGGGCAGGCGGCCACGCACGTTCCGCAGCCATGGCAGAGCAGGGCATTGACCTCGGCGTTGCCATCCGCCTGGTGGGCAATGGCCTTGTAGGGGCACACCGCGCCGCAGATCTTGCACCCGGAACACTTGTCCGCGTCAACGCTGGCCGAGATGGGGTCGATCTCCAGCTTGCGGCCTTGCACCAGTTCCGACAGCACATACCCTGCTGCTGCCGTCCCCATGGTCAAAGCCTTCTGCAGGTCCATGGGGCCCTGGCACGTTCCGGCAAGATAAACGCCCTTGATCTTGCTCTGCGTCGAATGCAGGCGGCCGTTCAGCTCTTCCAGGAATCCCTGCTTGTCGCGCGTAACCTCAAGCATCTGGCCCAGCCCAATCGAGTCTTCCGCGGGAATCACGGCCGGGCAAAGCACCACCATATCCGCCGCAACTGAAATGGGTTCCCGTCCCGCTTGCTTCAGCGCCACCCTCTTCGCGCCGCCCTCCGCCACCACCGAAAGCTCCGCGATCTCCGCAAAGCGCGTGAACCCGCTGTCGGGATTGTTGGCGCAATGCTCGTACAAGGCGAACTCTTCCTTGCCAGGCATGACCAGCTCTTTGTAGAAGTGATGAATCTTCAAGCCCGGCAGTTTGCTGGTCAGCAGGTGGTTGAACTTGAACGCGTACTGGCAGCACACCCCCGAGCAATACGGGATATGGTTCCGGTCGAGGCTTCCCACGCAGTGAACAATGGCCACGCTCCTGGGCACGTCTCCGGCCCTGGTGGTCACCGTGCCGCCGCTCGGCCCGTTCGAGGCCAGCAGCCGCTCGAATTCCATGCTGGTATACACGTCGTCGAACTGCTTGTAGCCCAATGCGGGCAAATTGCTGCAGTCGTAGAGCGTTGCCCCAATGGCCACAACCACGGCGCCCACTTTCCGCTCGATCCGCTGCACGCTTTGATCGAACTGTACGGTCCCTTCCACCGGGCAAGCTTCCAGGCAAAGCTGGCAGGCTTCGCCCTTGCTTCGCACGCAGAGGCTGTTGTCGAGAAAAGGTACATTGGGCATCGCCCCGGCAAAGGGCAGCGCCATCGCGGTGCGCTGGTCCAGTCCGCAATTGAATTCGTTCGCCGTGGTCACGGGGCATACGGGAATGCACATCCCGCAGCCGATGCAATTGGTCTCATCCACAAAGCGCGGGGCTTGTTCGATGGTGGCGTTGAAGTTGCCCAGATACCCCGTGACGCCCACCAGGTGCGACAGGGTCAGCACCTCGATATTCTCGGCGTACTTGCCGTGAAAAATGTCGCCCAGCACCGGCTCCAGCATGCAAGGGCCGCACTCCATAGTGGGAAACAGTTCTTCGAACTTCACCGGCATCCCGCCCAGCACCGGCTGCTTTTCCACCAGCACCACCCGCCTGCCGGCTTCGGCCAGGGTCAGCGCCGCTTTCAGTCCGGCAGGTCCGCCGCCTATCACCAGCACGTTTGGTGAAGCCTCGATCTCGCCCGCCTGCAACGGCCGGTGCAAGGCCGCCCGCGCAACAGCGCCTTTGATGAGATGCGCCGCCTTGGCTGTGGCCTGTGCGCTGTCCGGCGTCACCCAGGCCACCTGTTCGCGGATGTTCACCATCTGCAGGAAGTAGGAATTCATGCCCGCGTGCTCCAACACCTGCCTGAATGCGCCTTCGTATTCGCGCGGAGAACAGGCCGCCACCACGACCCGGTCCGGCTTCTCTTCCAGCAGGTCCTGCTCGAGCCACTGCTTGCCGTCTTCGGCGCACAGGTAATCCACCTGCTTGATGTAAGCCAGGTCGGGCGTACCCAATAACTGGCTGCGTAGCGCTTCCAGAGGAATGCCGTCGCTGTTGATGGATCCGCATTTGCAGAAATAGACTGCCGTCTTCATGCGTTTTCTCTCGCTTTCGTCGCTTGCTGCAAAGCCCGCATCACGTGTTTCACCACGCGGGGCACGGCGCGATCGACGGCCGGCGTCATCTGCTCGCTGAAGGCCGTGACGTTGGCCGCTTCCACCGCCCAGATCTCGACCTCGGTGGGCAAATGCAAGCCCGCCATCCGTCCCAGCTCCATCGCTACAGCCAGATTTCCATCGTGTGTGGAGCAGGTATTTCTGGTGGGAAACAGCCCCGCCAGCGTCGGCGCATGAATCGTGCCCGGCCTTGCCCCCGGAGTCATCATCGAATCCACAATGATGGCCCGGTCGAAACCCGCCATCGCTTCCATCAGGCGCAACCCGCCGGCGTGCAGTTCCCGCACCGCGATGCCGCTCTCGGCCGGCAGCCGCAGGGCGACCTGCCGCGCCACCCGCAGCCCCACGCTGTCGTCGCTCAGTACCGGATTGCCCATCCCGATTACGATCGTAGCCATCGGTCTCTTCCTATTCATCCCGTCGCAGTGTCTGCAGCAAATCCGCTTTACCGTTGCGAAGATTCACCACCAGCGGCATGGTTCCCGGCAGCGAGTGCGTGGCGCACGACATGCACGGGTCGTAGAGCCGGAAGGCCATCTCGACGCGGTTCAGCAAACCCTCCGAAGCGATCCCGCCATGGATGAGTTCCCTGGCCGCCCTCTCCACGCTCATGGCCATGGCCGCGTGGTTGTTGGTGGTGCCCACAATCAGGTTCACGCCCACCAGAATCCCGTTGGCATCGGTGGTGTAGTGGTGCGTCAGTGTCCCCCGCGGCGCTTCCACGCTGCCGATGCCCACCCCGGTAATGGTTCCAATCTTGGCGCGCACGTCCGGGCTGGTAATCTCCGGGTCGGTAGCCAGTTCCAGCATGTGTTCCGAGGCGTAGAGCAGCTCGATCAGCCGCGCCCAATGCGTGGCCATGCGATGATGCACCGGCTGATAGCGTCCGTCGACCTTCTTCTTCCCAAACGCCTGGTAGAAGCGTTCGTACTCCTGCTGCGCCCGCGGCGTCGCGATGCCATCCGCAACATTCAGGCGCGCAAGCGGCGTGGCGCTATAGACGCCGCTGTCGGTGCCGTCGACAAATCCGTTCCATCCCTTGTCTTTGAGGTACGGGAACTTCATGTAGGTCCACGGCTCGACGCGCTCCGCAATGTGGCTCGCATATTCCGTCGAGTCGTACTTCAGAAACTCCCGCCCCTCGGGATCGACCACGCGGATCTTGCCGTCGTAGAGATTTAGGTGGTTCCGCTCGTCCACCGTGCCCATCGAGTAGGTGCGATGCAAATAGACATTGCCCTCGATAGTCTCCTTGTAAATCGGATTATTCAGCACAATCGCATCGAAGGTCTGCAAGGTGAAAAGCGCGAAATCGATGTTCTTGCGGGCGACGGCTTCAATCTGCGCGCGCTCGTCCTCGCTCAGCGGCTTGCTCCATCCGCCCGGCAGCGCCGCGGCGGGATGAATCTCCCGGCCTCCGATCGTCTTGATGACTTGGCCGTTTCTCGCCCGGCAGTCGATAACTTGCTTGCCGACGTCGAGACCTACCTTGCGGATGACGCCGAGAATGTTCCGCTCCGACGCCTTGGCGTCCGGGCCGACGATGAAATCGGGTCCACCGAGCGCGTAAAAGTGCGTGGTATGGTCGGATACAAAGAATGCCATGTAGAGCAATTCGCGCAGCTTGCGCGCAGCTTGCGGCGGAGGAGCCGAAAAAAGTTGGTCGAGCGCCTTCACCGCAGCCATCTGATGGGCCTCTGGGCACACCCCGCAGATGCGGCTGGTAATGTTTGGCATGTCTTCCGCGGGCCGGCCGACGCAAAATTGCTCGAACCCGCGCAACTCCGGCACTTGCAGGTAGGCATTGGCCACCTCGCCCTGCTCGTCCAGAAAGATCTCGATGCGCCCATGACCTTCAAGGCGGGTGATGGGATCGATGCTGATGCGCCTGCTCATTTCGCTCTCCTGCTGTTGCTTGTGCCCAACGTGTAACGGCTGAATGTCCCGGCCAGGTCCGGCAGCGTGTCCAGGATGGCGTCGGTCTTGTCGGCCGCGTCGGCTTCGCTCAGCCCGGCATAGGCGCCCACATCCAGCACTGAACCCACGGCTGCAATCATCTTGGCGCCCTGATGCAACACACCTTCCGGCGCACCGTAGCAGCCCGTGCAAGGCATGTTCACCTGGGGGCACAGCGCTCCGCATCCGTCCCGCGTGGCAACTCCCATGCAGACCAGCCCCTGCTCCAACAGGCAGGTCTCCCGATCCAGCTCAATCTCGTAGCTGCGATAGAACTTCTTCACGGCCTTGTCTTGCCGGGTCCGGGCGCACTCCTGGCACACCGTCGATCGGCCCCCACCCAGCGTGCTGCCCTTGGCCGGAAGCGGCGCGCCCTGAATCAACGCCTGCACTACCCCCCAGATCTGGTGCGGCTCCGGCGGGCAGCCGGGCAGGAAGAAATCCACCTCCACCACCTGAGCCAGCGTCTTGACCGTTGCAAAGAACGCCGGCAACTCCAGCGTGCCTTCCGCCATCTCCGTACGCACCTGGGGAACCACGCCGGCCGCATTGTCCAGCGTCGGCCCATCCAGATAGATACTCCGCATGTGCTCGGCACGGCAGTGCAGATTGCTCAGCGCAGGAATGCCGCCGCTGGCCGCGCAGGCTCCGTAGGCGATCAGCAGTTGCGATTTGGCCCGCAGCAACCGCGCCATGGCCTCGTTCTCTTCGGTCCGAATGGCGCCGTTGAACCAGGTCACTGCAAGGCCGCCGTCGGGCAAAGCCCTCAGATCTTCGACTTTGGTGTCCAGTAAGCAAGGACAAAAGAAGAAGTCGAAGTGTGCATCCAGTTCCAGAAGTTTTTCGTGGAGGTTGACGACCGAGATTTCGCATCCGCCGCAGGAAGATGCCCAATACATGGCAAGCTTTGGCTTTTCTGGCATAAAAGTGATAACGCCTTTCGCCTGGACCAGCTATTGAAGAACGTGGAGCCTTTTCCTGCTATCGACCTGCAGGTTGGCAACTTTAGAAATCCAACAAGGATGCGGAAGTCCCGCCTGCCCACGCCCCCAGGCCGAAGTCTCACTTTCGACCGGTGTCTTAGTCGATCCGGTCGCAAGCGGCGATAACTTCCCCTTCCGTGAGTTATCAACGTAACTGCGGGGTATTTTCCTTTTCCAATAGCTGGATTTATTTCTTCTCGCCGGGACCACCCCGATCAATCGCGTGATTGCGATGACTTGCATGCAATCGGACCCGGCTCATCATCGAAACATCCATCCGGGACATGCCTGCCATTCGACATATGGGCCGTTTAGTTCCCATACCGCAACCCATAGCGAGCGAATCGCTTATAGTCATGCGCGTTTGAGCAATGCAGCGAATTCCGCTCAAGTTGAAACTGAAAGGCCCGATATAAAAAATGGGACCGATCACCTTATCCCGAACCGGCTCAAAACTGAATAGCACCCGCTGGTGTGAGTTAGATCACACGAACCGAAAAGAAAGAGGCAAGAATGATGAAGTCCATCGATGCGCGGGGTCTCAAATGCCCCCAGCCAACGCTGATGCTGATGACCGAATCCATGAAAATGGCCAAGGGCGATGTCATTGAGGTGGTCGCCGACTGCCCTACCTTCGAACACGATGTCCGGCAGTTCTGCCAGTTGAAGAAGAAGGCGCTCCTTTGGATTCGAGTCGAAGGCGCTTCCAAGAGATGCCAGGTGCAGCTCTAGAGATCTTCGATCGGCTCTTACCTGGACGCCGCGGGTCTTCCTCCGCGATCCACCCATAACAGTCCTTTGGCCGCTCGCTGAGCGCTGCCTGCACTTGGAAGGTTTTATGTCTTGGACCGGCGGAAACAAAGTTGCTCTCGGCTTTAGCACAGTCCTGCTTGTTTTTCTCCTTACCGCAATTGTCTCCCATGTCAAGCTGCAGCAATTTGAACAAGCAGCAAAGGGCCACGCAGCCGCAGTGGCCCTTGCGGCAAATCCAGATGAAACCCAGCCGCCTTCCACTCAGGGAATCGACTTGGTCCTGACTCTCGGCTTCCTGAGCGCGGCCCTGTTGGGCTGCTTTTTTGTCGTCAAACTAAGTCGTTACCTGGCCGCCTCACTCTCTACTGTCGCCGAGCGCGCCAAGGCCATCGCATCCGGCGACCTCAGCGGTGATCCATTGCAGTCCTCGTCCCAGGATGAGATTGCAGACCTGATGGCCGCGGTCAACGAGATGCAGCGCAATCTCCGCGAAATGGTCGCGTCTGTCGAACAGAGTTCCAAGGCGCTGCTGACTGCCAGTGAACGCGTCAGCGCCGGCGCCGTCGAGGGTGCTGCCCACGCCACCCAGCAAAACGAGCACGCCGTCATGGTCAAGACGGCCATCGATGAGCTGGTCATCACGGTCGAAGAGGTTAGCCACCACTCCAGTGAAGGCGCTCTGGCCACCCGCGAGGCGGCGGAAATGGTAGGTAGCGGCTCGTCCATTCTCGAAGAGGTGTTGGACACCATGCGGTCCATCGCCGAGTCGGTCGGTCAAACTTCGTTGAAAATTCAGGAACTGGGCAAGAACTCTGAGCAGATCGGCCGCATTGTCGCCGTCATCAATGAGATTGCCGAGCAGACCAACCTGCTGGCGCTCAATGCAGCCATCGAGGCGGCGCGCGCCGGCGAGCACGGGCGCGGCTTTGCCGTGGTTGCGGGCGAAGTCCGCCGCCTGGCCGACCGCACCACCAAGTCAACCCATGAGATCGCCGAGACCATCGCCATTGTGCAGACAGAAACCAAAAATGCCGTTGAAAACATGAAGGCGGATACGGCCAAAGTCGCCAGCGGCATCGAAACCACGGCTCGGCTCAGCGACGCCCAGCATGGCATCGACACTGCCGTGCATCACGCCGACGACACCGTCATGCAGATTGCCTTCTCAGCCATTCAGCAGTCGGCCAACGTGGACCAGATCCGCTCCAGCATCGGAGAGATCGCCCGCATCACCCAGGAGTTTGCAAACGGGTCGCAACTCTCTGCGCGCGGCTGCGAAGAGATCACGGCTCTCGCCACCGATCTGCAGGAAGCAATCGGCCGCTTCCGCCTCGACGCCGCGAACGATTCCAGCGAACTGTTTGAAGCCATTCCTGACGCGTCGACAAATTGCCTGCAGCCTCCCGCCACGGTGCTCTCGGCGCGCAGTTGATTGCCAAGTTGTCTCTTGAACCGCCAACTGCGCGTGTTCCACCAGGCCGTCCCTTCCCGGGGCGGTGACTCCTTTCCCGCAAGTGCGCCCGCTCAGCAGTCCGGCTCTTCCGTTTGCCCTGAATTCCCTGCCGTCCCCGCTTCAGATTCGGATGCTCCGGCATCTTTCAAACTGAAACTGAAGCCAAATGAAGAGTTCGTCATATACATCCAACCGACTGAAGCCGCCATCCTGCGAGTCGATGAACAGGAAGGAGGAACAAAACAATGAGCTTATCCGTAATCGGACCCATCCAGTCCGCCCCCGCCGCCATCGCCACCCAAGCCCCAACCGCCGCCCCGGTTTCCGCACCCGCACCGGCCGCCTCGCTCCCGCAAGATACAGTCAACATCAGCGCAGCCGGCCACGCAGCAGCCTCTTCAGGCGATGTCGATCGCGATGGTGACTCCCACTGAGCGATGACGGATCTGAGCCAGCGCAACCCTGGCATCGCGCCGGCATAGGACGAAACATAGCAGGGCGTGCGAGTCAATCCCCATTGCATAGAGCTCCTCTCCTGCCCGGATTGGAGCTCTCCTTATTGCAGCCTGATCTCGGAAAATTCAAGTGTTCTACTCGGAAGGTTCCGCCGGCTCGGCACTGAGACAGAATCCGGCCGCATGCACAATGCACGAATCCGATCGATCGTGCGCATCGGTACGAACCGATCTCAATCGGGTAATGGCACGGGATTCCAGGCTGTCATTCAAAAGAGCCTGTATGGCAGGGTCGCGCATGCTCGGACTTGAATAGATGGTCATCAGAAGCAGTAACTCAGCTTCGTAGCAGTTTCCTCGCCGAGTGATGACGACCACCAGAGCGTCGTTCGACCTGGGCGAGCGGCCTACACTCAAGGGCAACACCAGCACGCCTCGATCCGTGAGCGATGCAAGCCACGCGGGGCGCAAGTTTGTCACCGCTGCATTCACCAGGATGGCATCTGCAGTCCCCGGATCGACGGCCGCGCCATCCTGATGCAGAACTGCCACCTGTTCATATCCAATCAGATTCGCCGCCGCTTGCAGCGCCAAATCGTCTTCAACTTCTACGGCGATGATCGACCCCTTGGGGCCCACCACCTCTGCCATCAATGCTGAGTAGTACCCTGTGCCGCAGCCTATGTGAAGTACCCGCCTCCCCGGCGCCAGATTCAGCGCGGAAAGCAGCCGGGCGATCAAGCTCGGCTGCCCGTTGTTCAGAAACTGCGTGGGCTTGAGCGCCACAAACACATCGTGGTAAAGGTCGCGGACGTTGCTTGTGGCCCGATAACCGGCTTGCTTGACGGATTGCCCGGAATGGATGTGCCAGGGAGGCGCCCCCAAAAAACGCTCTCTGGGAACGCGTGCAAAAGCCTCAACCAAATCCATCGAGTCGACCCGGCTTACAACCCGAATCTCCTCGGCATAGAAAGCTCTACATTGTTCCAAGGTCATGCAGTCCAAATCGCCCAGGGGCATGTCGTCCTCTTGCCGTGCAAATTCATCAGCAGCCCTCCAATCGCCGCCGAATCCGATAGGTGTGGTTCCGGGGCGATTGGAAGACAGGTTGTCTTAATTGGATGAAGCCAGGCGGCCAGCCAGCGTCATGTCGATATCCACTTCCTTGGCCACCTTCAGAATGAAGATGCTCGGATCTTTCAGTCCCCATTGCACGTAAGGAACCACGAAATGCGTCTTGGCGCGAAGGGCCGAACCTTCGATATGAAGCTCCATGGGGACGGTCAGATCGTGCGGGGTGCCATGCAGCGTGAACGTGCCGGTAACCTGAATGGTGGAGTCGCCCGACAGGGCGATTGTGCCCTGGTAGCTGCGCGGCACAAATGTGACGTCGGCAAAGTGCGCTGCATCCAGCACGTCGGTCAGCATTTTCTTGTCGCGGCCCTTGTCGCCGCTGTCGCCGCTGCCTGCAGCCACCACTACCGACCCGGCAATCTTCGCCACGGCCGGATCGAAATCGATTGATCCGCTCTGCACATGGAAGGTGCCGTCGACGTGGTGCCCGGTTCCACCCAGAGCAAATGCGACTTTGCTGATATTGGGGTCGACGGTGAAGTTCTGATGCTGGGCGAAAGTGGCGGGAACAACCAAGAGCGGAAGTGAAAGGAAGAGAACTTTTGCAATGGCTTTCATGTTGATCTCCAAAATGGGTTCTATCTGTTGGGGACAGGTTGCGACCGTTTGCTCGACAACCAAAGCGCGAGGGAAGCAATGTCGTTGTCGGACAGGTATTCATGTCCGGGCATATCGGTTCCGGGAATTCCGAATTTCGCAATGCGCGCCACGCTTTCCAGGCGCTCTGCGGGCAGCGCGGTGGGTGCAAGGTGAGTGAAAGGTCCCACCGTCAAATCCGGCGGGAATCTCTTGAAATGGGCCTGGTAACGCGTACGGCCTCCTGCATCGTGGCAGGTGGCGCAATGAAGCTGAAAGACCTGGCGTCCCTTGCCCGCACTGGCATTGGACACGGCGTCGGCAGATGGTCGCCACTCCAACTCGGCCTTCCGGTGTTCCGCCGCGCCCGCCCCGCGCAGGCTGGCGAGATAGGCCACCAGGTCGTCGCCGCGTCCATCGCGAAACAGGAAAGCATACGAGGGCATGATTGAGGCTCCGCTGACTTCGGCCGGGTCGTGGAAGTGCAGGTTCAACCACAACGCCGACCGGCGCCCACCAACCTCGGCCAGGTCGGGTCCCTGCCTCCGGTTCCCAATCAGGGGCGGTCGTTGGTTGCGCAGTTCCTGCATGGTCTCCGCCGGGCCCCACAGCAGCACATCGGCCGTGTTGGGCCTCACGTATTGCGAATGGCAGTTGATGCAGCCCTCGGAGATGTACACCTGGCGGCCGCGCTCAATTTGCGTGAGCGGCGCCGTCCGGGGTGTGGAAGGCAACAGGTGTTCGACTAAAAAAGCCGCGACAAGAACAACGGCCGTGACAGCGATCTCGCGCCTTCGCTGGCTCGGCAAACTCAGCGGCCATGCCAGCAGCACCACCGCCCCCGCGCCCATCACAAACAGAGGTGGCACGTGTCCTAGATTCTGCCCCATGCCAATGCCCATTGCGGAGCCGCCCCACCCGGCAATTGCGTAGATCCATCCCGCCTTCCGCCCGCGCTCTGCCACAGAAGCAGCCGGCGCAACCAGCGCCGGATACGCAACCAGCGCCACCGAATAGAGCGAGACCCCGATGGGATAAAACACCGAAGCCAACAGTACCCAATTCGGATCGGTCAGCAGCAAGCAAGCTCCGCCCAGAGCCACAAATGCGGCAATCAGCACCGGCGAAAGCCCCCGGCGGCGCAGGAACCAGGCGCTGGCCAATGCCGCAGCCAAATGCAAAAATCCATTTACCCAAAGGTGAACCGAGCCCTCCCAGGTTCCGGCCTTCAGCCCCGGTGTGTTCTGGATGATGAAGAAGGCGGCGGAATCCAGCCAGACCAGTGCCGTGAAGCAGCCAACCACGCGCACAAACGAGATCGGCCGCCGCTGCTGTGCCGGCTTCTGTGTCAACACTTCAGGAACGGGGCGCAAGGGCAGACAGATCCCGGCCAGGCACAGCCCACCGGCAATCGCAGCCTGCACCTTCGGCGAAGCCGTGAACAGCGGCGGAAAATTGCACACCAGGTAGCCGATGCCGGTTCCCAAGCCGACGCTAAGCAATGGAAACCAGTTGCCCACCCACTGGCGCAAATGGGTAACCAGAGTGACGGTGAGCAGTCCAAGTGCTGCGCCAATAAGAAAGGCCACTGCAAGGCAGGCTGCAAATCCAAGCGGAAGCAAACTAACCAAGGCCATTGCCGCGCAGGCGCCCAAACCAATGCGCAGACGCGCGGCAGGCGAGGGACAAAGCTTCAATCGCGGACTCAGCAGGCTGAACAACACTCCGCCAAGCGCCATCGCCGCCATCGCCGCCTTGAGGTGCGCCGCGGCAATTTCCAGTTCCGCAAGCCGCTGCAAGAAAGCAAACTGAGCAAAAATCAGAAAATAGACATAGGTGATCCCAACCAGAATCGCGCCTTGCCAGCCCGCGTTGCGCGGTTCCCTAAGCGGCATGGCGCAGCCAGCCTTTGCGCAGGCCAACGGCCTGGATCACCACACATGCTCCGTCAGAAGCGGCTACCGTCAGCCAACCCGCCTCCAGGGTTTGCGGGATAATCTGCGACAGCAGAAAGATAGCCACGCCGCTGCGCGTAAACGCCGTCAGCAGCCAGACCATTTCAAGCCTCTCGCTGCCGGCGCGACGCACCATCAACAACGCGCCGTAGATACACGACAACCCCACCGACAGCACAAAGGCGCCAATGAAAGAGAGAAACGGAATCGCTTCGGCCGGCACATGCAGGCCCATCAGGCGAAGCGTGAATACAGGAGCCACGATCAGCAATATCCCCGTCGATGTGTCGGAGATGCCGATCGCCCACTGATACGCAAGAAGAATGGGACGATTCATGCTGTCTTCTCCTCAAGTAGAGGCGTTGCGAGGGGTACCGGGTCTTGAAGCAGTCGCGTGGCGTCCAGGAACCAGTCCACTGAAGCAGTCAGCATCAGCACCCCTACCAGCAGCCGTAGAACATAGAGAGCGTTACGCGCAAAGCCTGGAACAATCGTGAAAGCGGGATCGAAGCCCTCGTGCCATCCGGCTATCGTCATCAGCACCACGTACCCGGCAACGCTCCCGTTCCATAGATAAAAGGCCTGTGGGCGATTGAAGATCCATCCGTCTTCGCCCAGCAAATGAACCAGGATGAAGATGATCAGGCTCGAAGTAAACCCGGCCATGGCCACGAAGGAATGGCCTACCAGACCGTCGGTGAATTTGAAGTGATCGAGCACTCCGGGAAGAAAAAGCACCCAGCCGGTTACGATCAGTGCCGACCACCAAACAAAGACCGCATAGGCCCAAAGTCGCGTGTTCGCGTGCCACTTGAAGGCGGCAAAGTAGGCGGGAGTGAGCGGAATCCAGATCAGAAGTGTGGCGAGACTCATGTATTGAGCCGGTTGATGGTGGCTGATGTCGCTCCGCCCCAGCGCCGCGCAGAGCAGTGACTCGGCAAGCAGCACGACCCATGCCGCAATGAAGACGCCGGAGCGCCCCGTCTTGCGTTCGGTAAGGCCGAACGGCAGAAGCAACAGGATCGCCACGATCACCAGTGACGCCTCAAGCTGGCTTGCACCCGTCGGGCCGCCGGTATCCGGATTCACCGCCGGGTAAATGGAGGGACTGGCCGCAATATAGATCGACACCGGCACAGCCAGAAGTAAGACCAACCCCAGAATCTTTGCAGCGCGCGATGCCGCGGTCTGGTCCACGCTCCAGGTACGCACCAGCGAGACTGCAAGCAAAACCCACAATGCGATCATGGCTAGCGGAAATACCACGCGCGCATATCCGGTGAAGTCGAGAAAGAGCTTGCCGCTGGAGTATCCGGAAAGCCACGAGAGCGAACTCGCAACCAGAGCCGCGGTCCACACCCACAATACCGGCCTGCACCATTCCGCCATCGGCTCGCGGTCGGCGCCATAAACCTTGAACAGGAAGCCGGTCATGGGTAAGCTTGTCCAGCCGTAGAGCTCGAGATTCATGTGCACCATGATCCAGCGCCCGTATGTCCACTCACCCAATTCCTTGTTGAGGGCCGGAAACAGCAGCAGAATGGCGATCAGGACCCCCACCGAGTTTGCCGCCACCAACCACCACAGGCTGTGCCATGCCGCGCTGCAAATCGCCAACGGGGCTGTCCGAGTGGGTCTGATCGGGCGTGAGACAGCGAAGCTAGGCCAATACAGATTCATTGACCCTCCCTTCGTGCATCTCCAACAACCGGTCGCAGCGCTCGGCCATGCCCCGGTCGTGTGTGGCCATCAGCAGGGTCACGCCCTCGGTAGCCACCATGTCCAGCAACAACGCAAACACCATCGCGCTGGTCGCCTCGTCCAGCGAGCCGGTAGGCTCATCCGCCAGCAGAATCTTCGGCCTGTTCATCAGGGCCCGGCACAGTGCGGTGCGCTGGCGTTCTCCTCCGGAGAGTTTCTGAATGCGTTGGTCGAGCCGATGGCTCAGACCTGTGCGATCCGCGAGCTGCTGCAAGCGCGCCAGCGCAGTGCGGCGATCCACACCTGCGGCGACGGTGGGAATAAGGCAGTTCTCGGCGAGTGTAAGGTCGGGGATCAAATTGTGCAGCTGAAACACAAAGCCCACTTCGTGGCGAAGCAATCGCAGCAGATTGCGGTGACGATTGATCTCGACATGATTGACTGACACGCGCCCCCGATCCGGCATGTCGAGCCCGCCGAACAAATGCAGCAGCGTGCTCTTGCCGCATCCCGACGGCCCGCAGAGCGCAATCGTCTGCCCCGCGCGCGCTTCAAAATCCACGCCCTTCAGAACCGCGATGGCGCCTTCGTCGTAACTCTTCCAAACGCCCTCGGCGCGCAGAACAATCGGCGGTTTTACCTTCTCTTGCAGGGACTCGATCATTCGAAACGAAGCGCCTCCACCGCGCGGATTCGCATGGCGTACACAGCCGGGTAAAGCGCCCCGGCTACCCCGGTCAACAAGGCCAGCAGAATCACAATCAGCATCACCACCGGCTGCATGGTCACATCGATATACCCGTGCAGCGCCGGAACCAGCTTCAACCCGAACAGAAAGCATGTGCCAATCGAGAGGCCGGTCACAGCGCCGAACAAAGACACTACCGCCGACTCCCCGAAGATCATCCCCGCAAGCTGCACGTGGCTGAACCCGTTCACGCGCAGAATGGCGATTTCGCGAATTCTCGTGAACACCGACATGATCATGGTGTTGGCAACGCCCAGTCCGCCCAGCAGAAGGCCGCATCCGCCCACCGCCCAGGCCGTCGCCTTCAGAATCTTGAATTGAGAATAGGTGCGCGTGAATTCCTGATCTTCCAGCGCAATCAGACTGGCATACTTCAGCTTCACCATGCTCTTGAAGCGACTCGCATCTTCCTTGTTCCGCAGCTTGATGGTGATAACCGAAGAGGTGCCCTCTTTATGAAAGAAGCTCTGGGCTGAGTTCAGCGGCATGAAGACTCCGCCGTCCTCAAATCCGTTCGCAGTCTTCACAATGCCGATCACGTGAAAGGTTGCGTGGCCAATTTGTACGTGGCTCCCGAGCGCAGCCGTCAAGAAACCCGCCGCACGCTCGCCGAGCACCACATCGTCGGCATGCTGCGCAAAACTGGCGCGATCTCCTCCGATCCAGTTCGCCTTGCGAATGCGCGCGTCGTTGGCGGTAATGCCAAAGCAGGTAATGATGGGGTGGTCGGCGCTCGACACAATGCCGAACAGCACCGGGTCCGCGTGCATCACCATCGGCCAGCTCGCTATCTCCGTTACCGCCGCCGCGGGCACGTTGCTGAAGAAAAGGTCGCTGACGTTGCGCTCGAAAACGATCGCTTCGCTGTCGCTTGAAAGAATGCCTGAAAACATGCCGATGGCGCCTTGCAGAATAGTGACCACGGTCAGCATCGCGGCCACACTGAAGGCGATGCCGGCAATGCTGATGAATGACCGGATGCGATGCCGGCGAAGATTGGTCAAAATCAGCTTGAGAAAGATCATGCACATTCTCCCAGGGCCAATCCCGTGACACTCCCCGTGACCCGCAGCAGTTCATGCTGCAAGTCGCCGCGCAGCCGCGCCAGAAACTCCAGTCCCGGCCGCGCAATCAGCAAACGGCTCAACACCTTGTCGCCCAACTGCATCAGACGCGTGAGGCGTTCGATGGCGGCCAGCGGTCCGATCGCCGAAGCGATGTTGGGTCTATCCAGCAGAATGTCGCGTGCCACTGTCTTGCCTGCCTCTGCACTCGACTGAAGCACGTCTTTCAAGTCGTCCACGATCTGATAGCTCAGGCCCCAATAAAGCGCAATCCGTTCCAGCAGCTGAATCTCCCGCTCCGCAGCGCCGCCCAGAATTGCCGGCAAAACCAGCGTCAACTGAATCAGCGAGACGGTCTTGCCGCGCGCGATCTGCTCCGTCGTCTGCCGCGTGTGCGGCAGCCTGGAGTAGTGCAGGTCGAGGCTCTGCCCGTTCAGCAATCCATCCACGCCGAGGCATTTCTCCATATACGCCAGGGCTCTCGTCTGGTGGCCAGGCGCGCTTCCCGCAGCCGCCCGCCAGCAAAGCGCATACGCGCGGTTGATCAGCGCCAGCGCGCTCAAGATCGCTCCCGCCTCGCCAAAAACCACGTGCGCGCAAGGGACCCCGCGCCGCTCCGACGCATTGTCCATGCAGGGCAGATCGTCGAACAAAAGCGACGCGGTGTGAAAATACTCGAGAGCAATCGCCAGATCCTTGGCCCGCGCAGACTCCAGCCCGTAGGCGACGGCCCCCTGAAAAATCATCCGCGGCCGCACCAGGCTACCCGGATGATCGAGCACGTGGCGAAGCGCTTCTTCAAAATGGGGATCGAGTGCCGAGGGAAGCTCAAGTCCCGTGTTAAAGGCCTCAGCCCAGGGCCGTATGTCCAATGTTTTCATAGTTGGGGGAAGCGACACTTTGATTTTGGCCATCCCTTCAGTGGTTGTAAACGAGAATCCCGGCGCGCTCTAGTATCCCTGCGCCCATCCAACACCTGGCAAAAAGCCGATGTCTATGTGTAAGACGAACTTCCATTTGCGATGGAAAGCGTGGGACCCAGGTCCGATCGCATGAAGTTTTGTTCATCTGCTGTGCCGGGAAGCTGCGCCAGCCTGGATTGTGAGCTTTACGCCGAATTGAATGCGTGGGTGCGATGACGCGGGGTTAGTCCCTGCCTTTTCAACCAATCATGCTAATTGCTGATTTGTAGACCTAAGCTTAGTTGAAGGAGATGACTCTTGGCCGACGCGAAAATGACAATGCCGTCATCTTTCCCCGGATCGGGATTTATCCCTCGTCCAGTAAAGGACCCGGTTGTTCCAGTCGATGAAAAATCCTCATGAATGCACTAAGATCCCCTCATGCGGCTCTTGCTCGTTGAAGACGAAGTGGATATTCAAAGCTTCTTGCGTCGTTCGCTGGAAGAGGCAGGCTATCAGGTGGATGCCGCGTCCGACGGCAAGACTGCCGAGAAGCTGGCCGTTGAGGCGCCCTACGACTTGTTGATCGTTGACCTCGGCCTGCCCGATCAGGACGGAATCACCCTGATTCTCAAGCTTCGACAACTGGGAGTGGCTGCCCCTGTCTTGATTCTTTCGGCGCGACGCTCAGTAGACGACCGCGTTCGCGGTTTGGAGCAGGGCGGGGACGATTACCTCACCAAACCATTTGCCCTGGCGGAGCTTCTTGCGCGTCTGCGCAATCTGCTCAAGCGCAACAGCCCTCCCGGCAATGAAGCCACGCGGCTTCGCGTCCTGGACCTCGAGTTGGACCTGCTTCGCCGCGAAGCCTCCCGCTCCGGCGAACTCTTGCAACTCACTTCCCAGGAGTTTGTTCTGTTGGAATATCTCTGCCGCAACGCGGGCCGCGTGGTCACCCGATCTATGATTCTCGACAAGGTTTGGGGCATGCGCATTCAGCCTGACACCAATGTC
This sequence comes from uncultured Occallatibacter sp., assembly GCA_964560845.1. Classification (GTDB taxonomy): domain Bacteria; phylum Acidobacteriota; class Terriglobia; order Terriglobales; family Acidobacteriaceae; genus Telmatobacter. The sequence continues at coordinate 27,816 of CAZLMY010000021.1, forward strand.
GTCGATGTACACATCTACAGGCTCCGTGGAAAAGTCGACGGCAAAGGTCAGCAGCCGCTGATTCGAACATTGCGGGGGGTGGGCTATGTCCTCAAGGACCGCTAAGCTCCCCATGCGCAGCGCCGCCTGGCGCATCTCGCTTTGGGCCACTCTGGCCTTCGCCTGCGGAACCATGCTGGTCTTTGTGTTTCTGCACCGCTTCATGGCAAAGGACATTCAACGCCGCAGCGATGCCTGGCTCTCGGGTGAAGTCGAAGTCCTCGAAGATGTGGCGGAGCGCACCCCCAAGGACGCCCTCTATGTCCGCGTGGTGGGGGAAGTCGCCGAACTGGCCGGCAAGGAGGTGCCGAACAGAGATTTGTCGGAGAGCGCCCCCAACGATTCCGTCTTCTTCCTGCAGACTGATGCCGACGGTGCGCCGCGCCTATGGGTAGGCGCGGGCGACGGCGAGGCCCATCGAAAGGCCATTCGCGCCGTCAACATCCTGCCCGACCGCCCCATGGACCTCCAGGTCAAGGGAATCGGCGTGCCTTTTCGAGTTGCGTCGATACGCATGGACGATGGCAGCCGCATCTATCTGGGCCTCTCGGAGCGCGATGAACTCAAAGTGCTCCGGAGCCTCCGCGTCCGCTTCCTTTTCCTGTGGATTCTGATTGTCCTGCTCGGTTTCGGCATTGTGTTCTTCACCACCTGGCGCATGCTGAGCCGCGTCCGCCAGATCACCGAGGCGGCTTCCGGCATCGGCCATTCCGACCTGAACTCCAGGGTGCCCACCACCGGCAAGAACGATGAGGTAGCTCATCTGGCGCTGACCCTCAATCGCATGCTCGACCGGATTGAGAACTCCATGCGCCAGTTGCACACCATCACCGACTCGCTGGCACACGACCTGCGCAGCCCCCTCACTGCCATTCGCGGCAAACTTGAAATGTCCTTGTCCGCCGATCCTCATGCCGAACAGGCAGAATCCATCGTGTCGGCCATCGAAGAGCTCGATCGGCTCACCGACTTTCTGAATAAATCGCTCGACGTTGCAGAGGCCAAAGCGGATGCCCTTCGCCTCACACTCACCGAGATCGATCTGGATGAGTTACTCAGAGTCATGATCGATCTCTACGGGCCATCGATGTCGGAAAAAGGGTTACAAATCCATTTGTGCAGCGCGGGCCCATTGATGGTTGCTGCCGATGCGGCCCTGCTTCATCGGATGGTGGCCAACCTGTTTGACAATGAACTGAAGCATCTGCCCGCCTCCCACTCGATAACGATCCGGCTGCAATCCGATGAGGAAGCGGCAACTCTGATTCTTGAAGACGACGGCCCGGGATTCGATTCCGAAATCTGCCCGCACCTGTTTGAGCGAAGAGTCAAAGGGCGAGATTCCAATGGGCACGGCCTTGGCCTGGCCTTCATCGATGCGGTTGCCCGCGCCCACGGTGGCGCCGCCACTGCGGCGAACCGCGAGCCTGGCGGCGCGCGCATCGCCATCACGCTTCCTTTGGCCTCTTCGAACAGCGGCCTGCATTCCTCGGCATTGCGGGACGCCTGCTGAGTTCAGGCTTCAGTAACTCCATAACGAGAGAGGCCGGGTAAAGAAGACCAGGCATTCCACAGCATCCAAACCGTGACGGAGAATGGGCTTTGACACACTCCACCATCGCGCGCGACATGCTCGCCGTTCTGAGTGCCCTGCAAGGAATTGGCACGCTGGCCATCGACCTGGGCGCCAAGCATGCATCGAACCCGGCCTGGCCACGCCATGCGCGATTTCACGTGGTGTGGCAATCCATCGGCACCGCAACGCTGGCCGCCGTTGCAGCGGTGCTGGCCGTCTATCCAGGGTCTCTCCAAGATCGGCGCTTCTACCTCGCCGCCCTCCTCACCGCCATTCCCATGCTTGCTTTCTTCGCCGCCCTCCTCGGTCGCAAGCTCTATGGGGGCGCACTCTCTGACCCAACCGGGATACAACCCGCGAAAATCCAGGCCTTTGGGGCCGAGCTTCGTATCGATCTGAATCTCGCAACGGAAGCAATCGCCTCCCTTGCGCTTGTTTTCCTGGTGGCTCTCTATTAGCTGCTCATAGTGAAAGTCTCCAGAGTGTCGGTGCCCGGCTTTAGTCGTGTCCCCATGAGCCTTTGGCCCACCCAAGTGGATGAAAACGCCCGCGGATGCTGTGTCGCGGGAAGCGCCCCGGAGGGGCGGCCGATTCAGACGCACACAATGCAAAGAGGTTAGCCTGCGTTTTCGACCGTGCCACAGACCGCTGAAAAAAGGGATGGCCTTTACCTCTTAAGGGAGTTTTCAATCGATTGCAATGTGCCACAGTGTTGGCAGACTTGCGGCCTCCACACCGGAATCGATTGCTCCCTGTCAGCCTCGATGCGTTCAATTGTCTTTCTCTTGCGGAGTAATTTAAACTTGGGCAATCGTTATAGAACTCCCGGGCCTGAAGTTAGAAACTCACAGAATCCACAAATTCAGGAAATGTCATGCCGGGTGCTCCAGAACGTCGATACATAGAGTGTGTCGGAAAAGACCGCCGCCTATATCTGGTGCTGGGCATGAACCGGGTTCCAATCACAGGCTTGCGGCCGCAAGCTGAAGAACTGATCCGCCACATGCTCCGCCAGAATGAAGCCAACGGCGGGGTCCCGCGCGTCTGCACCCATGCGGAGTTGCAGAAGGCGGTCTGGGGCGACCGCTCCATGGCCAATGTAAACATCCAGATTGCGCGCCTGGTGCATGAAATCCGCAAGGCGCTGGCGAGTCTGGCAGCCGGACCTGAGTTGATCGCCAACCTGCCTGGAAGAGGCTATATCCTGCAGGGCGAGCGCATTGCTCCTGCCCCGCAGCTTTCCTCTTTCGTCTGCGGCCCACCCATCGTGCACCCTCGCGGGTTCTTCGGCAGAGAGCACGAACTCAAACGGATTTACAGCATTTGGAACCGCCTGCCCCTGCAGCACGTCGCCCTCGTTGGCCCCAAGCGCAGCGGCAAAACATCGTTGTTGCATTTCCTTGAGCGTATTCACCTCACGCCGCCGGATCAACTCCGGCGCGGCCAGGCCGCGCACTGGCTCGCCGACCCTGACTCTCATCGGGTCGTCCTTGTCGACTGTCAAGATGCGCGCTTGCGGACGCCCGAGGCGGTCTTGCAGTACATCCTGGGCCAAATCGGCGTACGTTCGCCATCTCCCTGCACTCTCGCCGCTTTCGTCGGCATTCTGACGGATATCTCCAGGCCTACCATTCTCCTCTTCGATGAACTGGAGGTGGCACTGACGAATCCGGCATTCGACCCCTCTTTCTGGGCGGGACTGCGTTCTCTTGCAACCAACCACACCCGCGGACTGCTTGGATACGTCATCGTCCTGCACAGCGAGGTGCCAGACAACCCGGACAGCGCAGATCCCCAATCGCCGTTCCTGAACATCTTCGGCCACACACTCACGCTGGGGCCCTTGACCAGCAGCGAAGCCCTTGAACTGGCAGCCAGTTCCCCCAAGCCGTTTCCTGAAGCCGACCTGCAGTGGATACTCGCCGAAAGCGGCCGACACCCCTGCCTTCTCCAGTTGCTATGCGACGCGCGACTGACCGCAATCGAAGAAGATCAGCCCGAGGAGTTATGGAAGAAGGAAGGGACCAAGCGCATCAGCCGGTTCCGGCACCTGCTCAATCACCCATGAAGACCAGAGCAGCCGGCGTCCTCTTTGCCGATCCTGAGCTCTCCGGCAATCTCCTCGGGGCTGGATTTCGGGCCCTTTGGTGGCTCTGGGTGAGGCCGTCGGCTTGGCGTGCTTATTTGGCAACCAGGCGCCCTTCTCTCTCTCCAAGCTTCACTTTGTGCGACCTCGATCGCGCGACACTCTCCAACCCAGGCACCCGCCGATTTCTTATTGGCTTGGCAACGAGCTGGAGCTTGCTCACCCTGTGCGCCAGTTTCCTGATCTCTGCCGCTGTCGGAGGCCCGATTGCCAGTATCGCTTTCGCCGTCTTCTATGGCTCGATTCTCTCGGCCGCCGGCACCTTGATGATCTCGGCGTTACTTTCCGTGGCTGCCGGAGCCACCGGGGGGTTGGTCATCGGGTCCGTCTTCACTTTGGGCACAGCCGCAGCTCTGCGCAACGCCGGATCGATCGCCGCCATCGCGACCGCCCTCAGGCATTCAAGCCTCATTGTGCTCATTGCCGGGGGCATCCCGGCCCTCGCCACGCTGAGCGCCTTCACCGGAGCGGTAATTTCTTTTGGCATCGGGATATCCGGCAGCATGACGGCGTCGCCCGCCGAAACCGTCAAACGAACCCCGGCGGTCCGGCGACTTGGCGGAGTGGTTTTGGGTGTCTTGTTGAGCGGCCTGATTGACGCCATGCTCTTGAAAGGCCTCTTTTTTACCCAGGGACTTGCCAACCCCACCGTTCTGCGGGTAGTGCTGGGCCTTCTCGTCGCCCTCATGGTGATTGCTGCGGTGGCTTTGCAGGGACGCTCATTCAAATGCATGGTCTGCCTCGGAAGCGGCTTTGGCACAGTAGCCCTCGTAAGCCTTCTGTTGGGGACTCTGGCCTCTCACGATTCGGGCATGATTCTGCTCTTCACCGGCATCATCACCGCGCTGCTTTACAGCTCCCTCTTTTCGGTCGCCTTTTCAGCCGGCGCCTTCGTTGGCGACCCCTGGTCCGGAGCCGTCGCCAGCGCCCTTGGCAGCGGACTCCCCTTTGTCCTGTTCCTCACCATCGGCGCCGGCACAACGCCATTCTGGCCAGCTGTCCCGTTGAGCTTTGTCTTCATCTGCCTGGGGCTCGTATTCCCGCAATGCCTGTTTGTCTTCACTTATCCGCTCGAAATGGCCTGGAACATGATCGTCTTTCGTGCAGATCAGCGAGTCGACCGGGGAAGCCGGCTATTGTGGAACGCCGCCTTTTGGCATGAAGGGCAAAGACTGCAACTGTTGGGCCTCGAAGATCATCTGCTGCTGGCGCTCAAACACGACCGCGATGTCGCAACGCGCGCACTGGCTTGGCTGGCCCAGGGTACCCAAGCCTGGGCAGTCAAGGCGGTGCGCATTGAACTGTGCGCCCAGGTGCTTGCCGAGTGTACAACCCTTGAAAGCATCGGCAACGCACATCGCGCTCTTCCCATGCTCGAAGGCGCGCATTCCGGCGACCCCGTGCAGTCCTTCCACGACATCAGTCGAAATATTGACGCGGCGCTGAGGTTCGAGAATACCCATCACCGACATACCCTCCTGAAAGCCATGCTCGCCCAGATGCACGACCTGGAGTTGCAGGGCTTGCCGAACCCTAGCAGAGAACGGCTTCAGCCAATTCTGTCGTGCTGGAATCGGCTCGTTGAAGAAGAAACCGACACACTGGAGAATTCCAAGCGCGCGCAGATCGAAATTGAGAACCCTTACGTCATCGGCGTGCCCTTGACCCCGGAACAAGAGGTCTTTGTGGGCCGAACCGAGATCAGCGCGCAAATTACCCAGGCGCTGCTTGGCTCTCAGGCTCCCCCGCTGCTGCTCTACGGCCAGCGCCGCATGGGCAAGACATCGCTTCTGAATAACCTCGGCAGAATTCTGCCGGCCCGCATCGTGCCCCTGTTTATCGATTTGCAGGGGCCGGCCTCGTATGCTCCCGACTCCGCGGGTTTCCTCGCCATGGCCAGCCGGGCCATGGTGGATTCGGCCAAACGCTATCGCGGCATTCAGCTGCCGTCGCTTGCTCCTGAGAAATCAAGCCAGAATCCAATCGGCGCCTTCGATCAGTGGCTCGATTCCATTGAGACCGCGATAGGCGATCGCCTGATCCTGCTCGCGCTGGATGAATTTGAATCATTGGAACAGAGACTCCGCAGCCATCCGGAGGACGAGCCGGCCCTGCTCGGGCTCTTTCGCCATATCGTCCAACATCGCCGCCGTTTCCGGATTCTTGTGGCGGCCTCTCACTCAGCCGACGAGTTCGGCCGCGTCGCCGGCTACCTCATCAACCTCCAAATGGTACGAATCGGTTACCTCAATGAGAAAGACGCCCGGCAACTGCTGGAACGACCGCTTCACAATTTTGCCCTTCGCTACACCGGCGAGGCCGCGCAGAGGGTAATCGACATCACTCGCGGACACCCCCACCTGCTGCAAGCGCTTTGCTATGAGATCGTGAATTTGAAAAACGAGCAAACCACCGCCACAAGGTGCGAGGCCGGACTGGGCGACGTCGAGAATGCCGCGCTCCAAACCCTGGAGCACTGCAAGATGCTCTTTCTCGACATAGCACAAAATCAAATTTCGCCCGAGGCGCGCCTCCTCGCCACGAAAATCGCGCGCGGCGGCCAAAATATCGAAGCAAAAGGAGAGGCGCTCGAAATGCTGCTCCGCCGCGACGTGGTGGAACTCACCGATCGCGGCTACCGCTTCCAGGTCGAACTGATTCGACGATGGTTCGCCGGTAGTCTTCAGCCCTGAGCCGTCACGCCGGCTCAAACCGGAAGTCTCAGTTCGCTTTCTGCGGTACCACTTTCTCCAATTGCGCCACCTGCTGCTTCATCAGGTCCGCGTTGGGTCCGGGAGCGGTATAGGTCAGGCAATGCCTCAGGTGATCCAGCGCATCTCTGTAGTCCCCCCGTCCGGCCTGAATCACTGCCAGCAGTTGCTCCGTGTTGGGCGCAACATGGCTGGGGTCCATGCTCAGCGAGGTCTCCGCGTTGGTTTCGGCCACATTCGCGTGGCCTAGGTTGTAGTTGCCTACCGCGCTGAAATACCAGATCTGCGGTGTCCCTGCCGGATTCAATTGAAGGGCGTGTTCCGTAGCGTCCACCACATCCTGCCATCTCTTCTGGACCGCCGCCACGGCAGCAATGCGCTCGTAGGGCGAAATGAATTTTGCATCCGTCTCTGCAGCCTTGGTATAGGCTGTCAACGCATCCTGCGGCTTGTCTGTCTCTTCAAGCTTGCCCAGTTGATACCAGGCCTCCGCGAACTGCGGATCGATGCTCACCGCCTTCTGCAAGTGACGCCGGGCGCTGTCCACGTGCTTGTCCAGCGCATCGCCATGAGCTTTCTCGAACTCCTTCAAGGCCTCGGCCGGCGCGGATGCGGTCGTAGAACTCAACGTGGTTCCCTTCGCCAACTCGTTCTGCCGCAGTGTGATCGTGCCCAGATCGGGGCTGTCCATGATCGAGCCGTTGGCAATGGTCACTGTGGTCGAATCGAACCCATCGAGGATCGCCCTGACCTTGCAGCCCACAAACTCGGCTGGAGACACACGCTTCGGATCGCGCTTGGTTTCTACAGCTTCGCTCGCGCGAGCCGAAGCTTGGATGTTGAATTCGCCCTTCCGGTCGGTCACCGTATTCAAGCGCGTCTTGCCGTCGCAAATCACCGCAACCGGAATCGGGTCCCACGGCAGCTTGCCGGCCGCCACCACCACCTTGCCCACGAATCGCATCCCACCCACCTGCTGATTCAAGGTCTGAGCAAAATTCGCGTCGGTCCCCAACCCGCTGGTCGCAGCCGGGTTATTGTCCGCGCTTTGCGCGGCTGCCTGCAGATTCCCCCATGCCATGCAAAAAGTCGTCAGAATTCCGGTAAACAAGAGATTGAGTTTCATCCAACCCCCTCCCATTACGGCCGAAATTATACTCACTTCGGCCGCTATGAGGAATCCCTTTGGCTGGCGGTTCGGGAAGCGTCCGGCCCAGTCTCATCCCGGCAGATACTCTTCGCTCCCGGCGAAATGCGCCAGCTAGCTCCGCTGTTCCCATTTGACGGAGAGCAAGGCTCAAGCGAAAGCAACAGCGCCCGGAAGGATAGCGGAGCTTGCAGTTACCCGGGTAGCCTGACAACGGTGCCCCATGTCTCAGAATCGAGTCATGGGGCACTCCTCGTTATGCGTGCGCCTGCAGGTGCTATTGCTTTTCTGCAGCAGGTTGTTTGGGTTGGGGGATGGCGATGTCGATGGTTTGTACCGTGCCCAGCTTCAACTCGTCGAGGCCGGGCTTGATCTCGGGGCCGTTGCCTACCACCAGGATTGCGAGCGCCTCCGGATGAATGTACTTCTTGGCCACGCGGGTCAGGTCGGCCACCGTCACCTTCTTGAGTGCCGCCTCGTAGGTTTCAAGGTAGTTGGCGGGGTAGCCGTAGAACTCCAGCCGCTCCTGCTCGGCCAGCACCTTTTCCCGGGTGTCGTAGCGGAACAGGAACGAATTGAGGATGTTGTCCTTGGCGCGGTTCAGTTCCTCTTCGGTGAACGGCTTGGTGTTCATGCCTGCCAGTTCGTCCAGCGCGGCGCGCGTGGCATCCACGGTTGAAGCGCTCTTGGTCATCACCATCACGTGAAAGCCGGCCGGGTGGTCGTAGGCAAAGCTCATGCCGCCGCCGACGGCATAGGCAAGTCCCAACTCGGTGCGAACTTTTTGAAAGAGTCGGCTCGCAAAGCCCCCGCCCAGGATCTCGTTCATCACCGCAATGGAGGGCACGTCGGGATTGTGCCGGTCGGTCCCCAGGCCCACAATCTCAACCTGGGACTGGTTGACGTCTTCCTTGTCGATAAACGAGACGCCGGGTTTGGGGCCTGCGAAGGTGTCGTGGCGCGGGGGCGCGGGTTTTGCCGGGGGCAGCGCTTCAAAGGCCGCGCGCAGCTTGGTTTCCATGGCTGCGGAGTCGAAGTCTCCGCTAACGCCCACGATGAGCTTGCCGCCCAGAGTGCGGTCATGCCAGGCCTTCAGGTCGGCCAATGTCACCCCGCCGATGGTCGCCAGTTCGGGCTGCCGGGCGTAGGGGCTGCCGGCTCCATAGATGAGCTTGTTCGATTCCCGCTGGGCGATCTCCGACTCGTCGTCGTTGCGGCGCACGATGCCGGTGGCCTCCTGCTGCTGAGCCAGGGCGAGCTTGTCCGCGTTGAACTTCGGATGCAGCAAGAGGTCCAGGGCCAGTTGAAAGACCTGGTCTGCATCGCCCTTGAGCGAATCCCAGCTCACCGCGGTGGAGTCTTCGTCCCCCGCCGTTTCGATGTGCGCGGCCTTGGCCTCAAGCAGGTCGTCGAGGGCATCGCCATTCATTTTGGCTGTGCCGCTGGTGCGCCATGCCTGTCCATAAAGGCTCACCAGGCCGGTCTTGGACGCATCTTCGTCGCGGGAGCCGCCAGGGATGAGCACCGAGCCGGAGACAAAGGGCAGCTCGTGGTCTTCCTGCAAGAAAAGAACAATGCCGTTCTTCAGCTCGATGCGCTTGGGTTGCTGCGGCTTGAAGTCGTGCAGCTTGGGGATGGGGATCTGTTCCCATGGCTTGGTGGAGACCGCAGCAGCAGGCTCTAGGCGAGCAGCTGAAACAGGGGCAGCAATGGGCGCAGCAGTCGTAGCATCCGAAGGATGTTGTTGCTGTATCTGGTGGCAACCGCTGAGTACAAGGCCCATCATCCCCGCAAGAAGAGTTAGAGAAATGCTCTTGCCCATGAAGGGTACGGGCTTTAGCCCGTACATCATGACAGAAAACATGCCGTGGGCTTTAGCCCCCGAGGGATGTTTTTCCGCAAGAATCTCTTCCAAGCCTGTTTCTCTGGATTGCAAATCCTCGACGAGAATTCCCCCAGGGGCTAAAGCTCCCCGAGATTTCGATTTGCTCCTGCACGGGCTGAAGCCCGTACCCTTCACGGTTAAGCCCGAATCCTTCACTGGTCGAGACCTTTCGACAAGATAGCTCTTCATTGCGCACCCCCGTCGTTCTTGGCTGAAGCTGCGGGCGCCTCGGTGTCGATTTCGGCCGTGGTCCGGTTGCTGGCCACAAACACCTTGTTGGCCACGCGACGAATATCGGCCTTGGTGACCTTGTCTACCCGGTCCAGTTGCTTGAAGAGCTCTCGCCAATCGCCATAGCGGGTTTGATACTCGGCCAGGCTATTGGAAAGCCCCTGGTTGTCGGCCAGTCCGTGCAGCAGGCTGGCACGCGTGCGGGTCTTGTACATGGCCAGCTCGTCGTCGGTCACGTCGGTGCTCTTGAGCTTGTCAATCTCCTTGTGGATGGCGTCGCGCATCTGCGCCGGGGTGTGGCCGGGCAGGGGAACAGCATAGAACGCGAACAGGCCAGGGTATTTGTCGCCGGGGAAGGGACTGAAACCCTCGGCCTCGGCGGCTATCTGCTGGTCGCGCACCAGGCTGCGATAGAGCCGGGAGACGCGGCCGTTGGACATGATGTCGCTGATGGCGTCGTAGACCGCATCGTCGGGGTCGCGATAGTCGGGCCGGTGGTAGCCCTCCAGGTAAAAGGGCTGCGTCTGCTCGCGGATCACCAGCGACTTCTCGGCAAATTGCTTGGGCTCGACCGTGGTCATCTCCTCTGGCTTGGGGCCGGCCGGTACCTTGCCGAAGTACTTCTCCAGCACCGGCATGGCCTCGGAGGCCTTGACGTCGCCGACCACCGATACCACGATGTTCGCGCCGACATAATATTTCTTGTGGAACTCCATGGCCTCGGTGGCGTTGATCTGGCTGACTTCGCTGGGCCAGCCGATGCCGCTGCGGCCGTAGTTGTGGGCCACGTAAGCGGTGGCCAGGAACTGCTCCACCAGGCGGCCAATGGGGTTGGAGTCGGTGCGCATGCGCCGCTCCTCCATCACCACATCGCGCTCCTTGTAGAACTCGCGCGGCACCACGTCGGCCAGGCGGCCGCTCTCAAGCCAGGCCCAGAGTTCCAGCCGATTCTCCGGCATCGACCAGAAGTACATGGTGTTGTCGAGGCCGGTTTCGGCGTTCAATCCTTCCGCTCCATTCCGCTCGGCGACGTCGGTGAACTGGTTGGGAATGACGAATTTGTGCGCCTCGGCCTGGGCTGCGACGAAGGCCTTTTTCAGCTCGGCCAGCTTGTTGGGGTCGCGACCCACGGCCTTGAGGTATTCGGCCTCGTAGGCGTCGTTCGCGGCTTCAACCTTGGCTAGTGCCGCCTTTTCGGCCTCGTAGTTGTTGGTGCCGATCTCGCTGGTGCCCTTGAATGCCAGGTGCTCGAACATGTGGGCCAGGCCGCTCTCCCCCGAGGGGTCGTTCACGTCGCCGGCATCGATAAAGGTGGTGTAGCTGAAGACCGGGGCGTCCGGCCGCTCGCAGACGATCAACGTGAAGCCGTTGGGCAACACCTTGGTGGTGATCTTCTGCTCGAAACTCTTCAGATCCTGAGCCTGTGTGGCAGGCGCGCCAGCCAGAGCCAGAGCTGCCGGCAGCACCAGGGCCGCACTCCAAAACCAGGAAGAAATTCTGCTTCGCATCCAGTCTCCTTGTTCGGGGAGAGCAAAAACTGCTGGTCCCCGCACCTTACCAAGCTAGTGCCTGGACTGAAATGGGTCAAACTTGTTAGCCGAAAGGGGTTGAGTTTCTGCACGGGTGTCTGTACGGGTGTTTGGCGGTGCACGCGCATCGATGCCGATTCTAGGTCGCTGAATCGCTTTGTAGATGTCGAAACAGAGGGTGGAACCAATTGAATGCCGCGGCGGCGCCCTACGGTGGGAACTGAGTTTCGATTGCCGAGCCGGGCCTCGAATCCCGAATTCCATCTGCACGCTTCGCGCATGTACCACATTCCAGGAATCAAAAGCCGGATAAACCGGTTAACATCGATCATGGCTCTCTTTGAATCGTCTCCCCCCAAGCCGCTCAGCCGCCGTCGCTTTCTCAAAGGAAGCATGGCGAGCGCGGCCGCACTGGCGCTATATTCCGGTGAGATTGAGCGCCACTGGATTGACGTGACGCATTCCGAGGTAGCCCTTGCCGGATTGCCAACGGCCTTCGACGGATATCGCATCGCCCAACTCAGCGACATTCATATGGACGAGTTCACCGAGCCCTTCTTCCTTCGCCAGGTGATCGATCGCGTCAACCAGTTGCAGCCGGACGCCGTGGTTCTGACCGGCGACTTTGTCAGCGACGGGCCCGGTACGAACAAGTTCAGCCTCGGCGCCGCTTGGCAATGTGCCAATCTTCTGAATGAGCTGAGCTGCAAAAATCGCTTCGCGGCTCTGGGCAACCACGATCACGCCGTCGGAGTCATGGAGGTGATCGCGGCGCTTCGGGACAACGGTATCCAGTGGCTCATCAATTCATCTCTGCCGATCGAGCGGGGCACCGATCGAATCTGGCTTGCGGGGGTGGACGATCCCGTCCTGGGCCGCCCGGACGTGGCGCGCGCCGTTCCCTCCTCGATTAGTGGAATAACCGATGAGCCCATCATCCTCCTTTGTCATGCCCCGGACTACGTCGACCATATCCTGACGCAGCCGGCCGGGAAAGCTATCGCCCTGGTCTTGAGTGGTCATACCCATGGAGGACAAGTGCGGCTTCCACTTCTGGGCGCCTTGGAACTGCCCGATCTCGGCCGAAAATATGTCGAAGGATGGTTTCGGTTCGGCGCCATGCAGCTTTACGTGAATCGGGGAATCGGAACGGTCGGATTGCCCTTCCGGCTCGATTGCCCTCCGGAAATCACGCTGTTTACGTTGCGCTCCGGCCCTCGTCCGAGCAACCGCGTTTCAAAGTAAAAACAAACTTGGGAAGCGCCGAAATGAAAAGACCCCCATCCAGGACGCAATTCATTGCGGCATGGATGGGGGCCTTTTTGTTAAGTCGAGAAAAGGGCGAAAACAGCTGCGCTCAGGCTCGGATGGGTACGGGAAATCCTATTCTTTGAGACGCGTTACGCGGCTTTGCGCCTGCCGAGGGACTTCCCTCATCCATGCGGAACTTGCGAATGATCCCATCCAGATCGTTTGCAAGCAGAGACAGGTTCCTGCAGGCTCCTGCCGTCTCTTCGGCAGCCTGCGAATTCTCAGCGGCGGGGCTTGAGATTTGGGAGGCCGACTCGGCGATCTCGCCCTATGCGGCTGTCTGCTCGGTGGCGGTCGTGAAAGCCCCGAAGGCGGCTTGAAATCCTGGCTGAGAACCATGCGGTTTGCTGTCTTGCCCATCTGCGGCACAGCGCCGTATGCTGTGAGCGATTCTGCGTGGCCGATCGTAAGTAATTCGGATCCGCAGAGGGAGAGCCCATGAGCACGACTTCCCCGGCCGTCACTCTTGCTGCAGACCCATTCGTCCAGCCCTTTCTGGTTCGTCGCGCCGCGGTGTTGGGCGCCGGCACAATGGGCTCCCGCATAGCAGCCCACCTGGCCAACGCCGGTATTCCCGTGTTGCTGCTTGACATGGTTCCACCCGGAGAAGGCGACCGCAGCCGCTTGGCCAAAGGCGCCTTCGATGCGCTGAGCAAGGCCAAACCGGCCGCGCTCTTTGAAAGCTCGCTAGTCTCGCTTATTACTCCCGGTAACTTCGACGACGACCTCCCCAGGCTGGCTGGATGCGACTGGGTGATCGAGGCGGTGGCAGAGAACCTGGCCATCAAGACCGCGCTGCTGGCGCGTGTGGCGCCTCACCTTGCGGCGCACGCCGTTCTCACCACCAACACTTCCGGGCTTCCGGTAAAGCAGATCGCTGCAGGCCTCGCCAGCCACCGGGAGCGCTTCTTCGGTACACACTTTTTCAACCCGCCGCGCTATATGCGGCTGCTTGAGGTTATCGCTACGGCGGAGAGCGATCCGGCGGTCTTGGCTGCCTTTTCTGCCTTTGCAGACCGCGCGTTGGGCAAGCAGGTAGTAGCCGCCAACGACACGCCCAACTTCATCGCCAACCGCATCGGCGTAGCTGTCATGTTCAACGCGGCAACGCTGATGATGAATCAGGGCCTCACCATTGAAGAGGCTGACGCGCTAACCGGTCAGGCCATAGGCTGGCCGCGCACCGGCACCTTTCGCCTCGCGGATATGGTGGGCATCGACATTCTGGCGCACGTTGCGGCGAACTTCCCGCAGGGAACAGCCCAGGGCGGCTTCGCTTCGATCCTGGAAGAGATTGTGAAGCGCGGCTGGCTTGGCGACAAATCCGGTCAGGGCTTCTACAAGAAAAGCCGCGGCGCCGATGGAAAAGATCTGAGGCTGGTGCTCGACCTTGCCACGTTTGAATACCGGCCGCTCGCCAAACCCGCGCTGCCCGCGCTGGAGATGGCCAAGAACGCGGCCACGCTGAAAGAGAAGCTGCGGCTACTGCTGGCCAACGACCCGGCGAAGGACAAGGCCGCGGCGTTCTTGTGGCCGTTTCTGGCCTCGCTGTGGACCTATGCGGCCGATCGCATCGGCGAAGTGGCCGGCAGCGCCGCATCCATCGACCAGGCCATGAAGGCCGGTTTCAATTGGGAAATGGGTCCCTTCGAAATGCTGGATGCAGTTGGCGTTGAGGCGGCCGTAGCCCGCATGAAGGCGCTTGGACTGCCGGTGAGCCCGCAGCTCGAAGCTTTGCTGTCTGCCGGCCAGCCAGGCTGGTACGCCCGCGACGGGCGCGAGTGCTTCCAGCCGAAGACCGGAGCGCTCGAGCCGGTTCCGTCAGTACCCGGCCACGCGCGAATTGCGGATTTTCGCCGCTCCCACCGGGTAGTTCGCACCAACGCGGGCGCCTCGCTCGTGGACATCGGCGACGGCATCGGCTGCATCGAGCTGCACTCGCTCAAGAACGCCATTGGCGGCGATGTGCTGGCCATGATCTCCGCCGTGCTGAATCCCGCTTCCGAAGCGGTGCGCGACTTTGCCGGCTTCGTAATTTCCAGCGACCGGGAAAACTTCAGCGTCGGCGCCAACCTCATGCAACTGCTGATGGCCGCGCAAGAAGGCGAGTGGGACGAGCTGAATGGGGTGATTCACGGCTTCCAGCAGATGACTGCGGCTATCAAATTCTGCCCCCGCCCGGTGGTGGTGGCTCCCTTTGGCCTCACGCTCGGCGGGGGTGCGGAGATTTGCCTGCACGCCGCCCGCAGGCAGGCACATGCGGAAACCTACATCGGCCTGGTCGAGGCTGGTGTCGGACTGATTCCGGCCGGTGGCGGCACCAAGGAGATGCTGCTGCGTGCCGTGGATGCGGCTGTTGCTCTGGCGCCGCCCGACCCGCGCGATCCGGCGAGCCGCTTTGCCCAATCGGCCGAAATGGCAACCGCGCTACGCAAGGTCTTCGAGTCGATTGCCCTGGCGAAGGTGGCAACGTCGGCCGCCGAGGCTCGGCCGCTGGGTATGTTGATGCCCGCCGACCGCATCACCATGAATCGCGAACGGCTGCTGCTTGACGCCAAGGCGCTGGTCGCCGCTTTGGCCGCGGCGGGCTACACCGCGCCACAGCCGCGGACGCAGATTCCTGCTCCCGGTCTGGCGGCACTGGCTACCCTGGAGATGGGCGCCTACCTGATGGGCGAGGCCGGCTATGCCTCGGAGCACGACCAGAAAGTGGCGCGCTGGGTAGCGTACATTCTTTGCGGGGGCCGCGTCACAGCCGGGTCGCTGGTGAGCGAGCAATACTTGTTGGATCTGGAGCGGGAAGCGTTTCTATCCCTGTGCGGCGAGCGCAAGACGCAGGAGCGCATCGGCTTCACGCTGAAGACCGGGAAACCGCTGCGGAACTAGGGCCAGTCTGCAAAGTGCGCCGGGGCACGACTTTCGTCGTCCCGTGGATGCAACAACAACGCGGGGCTTTAGCCCCTGAGGCAAAGAAAGATGGTTCGCCCGGGATCGAAGAAGGCCGGATGGTTGTCGGGGATGCTCCTTTGCGCCAACGCCATCGTTTTCGCTCAGCCCCCGCCGGCTCGGCTCATTGCGTCCGGCCAGGTCGACGTGGCCGGGCACGCGACGCCCTACCTCGTCCGCCATTTGCCGGTTAGTTCGTTTCCCGACCTGCCTGCCGCGATTCAGGATTCGCTCAATCGCCGCGGCTGCCTGATTCCGCAGACCTACGAGGCGCATCACCCGGAAAACGTGGTTCACGGCAGCCTGGAGCGCGCCGGTTCATCCGATTGGGCGGTGCTCTGTACGAGCGGAGCAACGGTCTCGCTTCTGGTGTTTCTAGGCAGTTCCGCGGAACCTCTGGTTTTGGCCTCTGTGCCTGAGACCAAGCGCCTGCAGGCGCACGATCCGACCGGCGTTCTAGGGTTCAACTGGGGCATCGACCCAGCCTCTCCGGAGCAGATTCGCGAGGCCCGTAGCGGTATGGAACATCACCCGCCCAAGCTGGACCACGACGCGTTGGCCGATTCGATCATCGACCACCGAACCGTCTACCATTTCTATGCCAAGAGCGCCTGGACCCTGCTCGAAATGCCGGACTGAGCGCCGGCCGAGCCCTCGCACTTCAAGGAGCATTCCCCATGCCCGAAGCCGTTATCGTCAGCGCCGTTCGTACCCCCGTTGGCCGCGCCCCCAAAGGCGCTCTCTCCACCACCCGCCCCGACGACCTCGCCGCACTTGCATTGAGCGGCGCTTTGGATCGGATTCCCGGCCTGGACAGCGCCGAGATCGACGACGTGATCCTGGGGTGCGCCCAGCCGGAAGGCGAGCAGGGCTGGAATATCGCCCGCATGGCCGCGTTGCGCGCCGGTCTGCCGGTCGAGATTCCCGGAGCCACCGTCAACCGGCTCTGCTCCTCTGGCCTGGAGGCAATTGAGCTGGCTAATCTGCGCATACGGGCCGGCGGAGCGCGGGTGGTGATTGCGGGCGGCGCCGAGTCCATGAGCCTCATTCCCATGGGCGGCGGAAAGCCCAGCCCAAACCCGTGGCTAGCCGAGCACTACCCCGCGGCGCTGTTGACCATGGGGCTGACCGCCGAACGTGTCGCCCGTCACTATGGCGTGAGCCGCGAAGATCAGGATGCATTCGCCCTGGCCAGCCATCGGAAAGCTCTGGCCGCGCAGGCCGCAGGGCACTTCGCCAACGAGCTGATCCCGGTGACGGTCGCGACGGCGGTTCCCGGCATGAAGGCCGGCAAACCGTTCAGCCGCGAGTCCGTGTTTGCGGCAGACGAGGGGCCTCGCGCAGACACTTCGCTTGAGGCGCTGGCCAAACTCAAGCCCGCTTTTCACGCGCAAGGGACGGTAACAGCCGGCAACTCGTCGCAGACCTCCGACGGAGCCGCCGCAGTGGTCCTGATGGATGCGGCACGGGCACAGGAGTTGGGAATTCGCCCGCTGGGACGGTTGGTAGCCTATGCCGCGACCGGTTGCCTGCCGGAAGAGATGGGCATCGGGCCGATCGCCGCCATTCCCAAGGTTCTGCGCCTGGCCGGACTCAAGCTTGAAGACATCGGATTGATCGAGCTGAACGAAGCCTTCGCCGCACAAGCCCTGGCCATCATCCGCGAACTGGGCCTGGACCCCGAGCGAATCAACGTCAATGGCGGCGCTATCGCATTGGGACATCCACTCGGCTGCACCGGCGCCAAACTCACCGCGACGTTGCTGGGCGAGATGCAGAGGAGCCGCGTGCGCTATGGCATGGTGACCATGTGCGTCGGCGGTGGCATGGGCGCAGCGGGGATTTTTGAGCGGTGGTGATTGTGACCTGGGTTCTCGATAGCGTCTAGCTTAGGGTTGATAAGTGATGCCGTCGATGCGGATCTTTGAGCACCAGAAGCAGTAGCGGACATCTTTTCCTGGGTAGAGGTCGCTCAAATTCAGTTCACGCCATCGGTGCAATCCCGCACAGCAGAACAAATTCTTGACAGCATTCGACTCGTGTTCACGGTGCGGCCAGAGTTTGGCCAAGGATGCGACGAGTGCAGCATCGGCAGGCCTTGGGACTGGTTCAGAAGAAGCATGGATCACCATGCCGGTCACCTCTTATTTACTTTGACACCGAAACGCCGCTGCTTGATCCCAAACCCAGGCAGAGGATGAAAGGACACGAGCGAATCGCTTTCTCAGGACATCTGTAAGGCAGAGCTTTGGGTCGTACAAAAACAGAAAACGACCGGGATCGCTCCCGGTCGTTCGTGCGGACCTGAATCTCAAGCAGCCTGCAACGGCTGCGGCCAGCTATGCCTTGGCCAGAACCAAAGCCTTCAAGCGCGCGTTGAGGCGGCTCTTGTAGCGGCTGACGGTGTTGTGGTGGAAGACGCCCTTTTGCACGCTCTTGTCGAGGGTGGAGACGGTGGCGCGATACTGCTCCTGGGCTGCCGGGACATCGCCCTTGACGAGAGCCTCACGCAGTGCCCGCAGGCTGGTGCGCACGCGGCTGCGGTTGGCGCGGTTCACTTCGGTGCGGGTGACGGTCTGACGGGCGCGCTTGAGCGCCGATACATGGTTTGCCATTGAACTTCCTTATCTCCAAATCCTTGGGTGGAATGCGGGCCAGAATGCCGGCTCGGCCGCATCCCTCGCAATTTCCTATCCTACGGGAAAGTGGGCAACCGGTCAATGTTGCTTACCGGGCCGTTCCCGAGCCATGCCCACGGGAGCCGTCAACTTGGAACGGGCTCAACGGCGCTTTCGCTTGGCGTCGATTTTGGACCAGTACTGGAATTCGCCGGCAAACAGTTCGCCGCTGAGGTCTGCCACCCGCTGCTGCATGCGGGCCTGGGCATCGGCGATCGCCAGGTTGTAGATCACCGGCCCAACCTCTTCCATGAAGAAATTGAGCAACAAACCGGCCGGCAGGTCTCCGATCGGGTCCGTCATGTTCTCTTCGAAATAGCGTTGAATCGATTGGATGGCAGCAGTGCGGGTCTGCTTGTTCAGGTCGATGGTCATGCTTGGGCGGCTCCGTGTGAACAAGTTCTGGGGTGCGTAATCGGTGTATAAGCTAACTGGCTAGCCTCCGCTTCACGGAGCTAGCCAGTTAGCGAGTCAGCGTTCTGTTGCCTTAGCGGGATAGAGTTCTGTTGCCCTGACCCCTACTGCACGGCGATCGTCCCAACCGTGGTCAAGCTTGCAGCGTTCTCCGCGTTGCCCAGGTAAACGGTGTAGGTCCCCGGCGCAACGGTCCAACTACTCGAACCCGTATCCCAATACGACATGGGGTGGGAGGAATCGTTCTGGTCCACCTCAATGGTCACCTGCTGCGATGCTCCCGCCTGGAGCAGCACTTTCTGCCAGCCAACCAGGCGCCTGGGCGCTTCATTGGTTGTGGGCGGCAGCCCCAGGTAAACCTGCGCCACTTCGGCTCCGGCCACTTTTCCGGTATTGGCCAACGTAAACGTCACCTGGAAGTTTGGGCTGGCTGAGGAAGTGAGGTTGTTGACCACCCCCGGGTTGGTGATCGAGAACGTCGTATAAGACAGCCCGAAGCCGAAAGGAAACAGCGGCGTGAGTCCATTCACGTCGTAGTATTTGTACCCGACGTTGTAGCCCTCCGTGTAATTCACATTGAAGGGCGTGGACCCGTCGGGCGGCTGGGTAATGACCGGCCGCGGCAGTTGCGCGTCGCTGGCCGGGAAAGTGATCGGCAGTTTACCCGAGGGATTGGCCACGCCAAACAGCAAGTCGGCGATGGCCGGACCGCCGTTCTGGCCCGGGTACCAGGCCTCAAGCACGGCGCCGACATCGCTCAACCAGGGCATCAGGACGGCGCTGCCGCTCTCCACCACCACAATGGTGTGCGGATTGGCTGCGGCGACGGCTGCCACCAGCGCATTCTGGTCGATCGGCGTGGCGTGGATCAGGTCGGTGAGATTCAGGCTGGGCACATCCATGCCTTCGCTGGACCACTGACTGACAAACACGATGGCTACCTGCGACGAAGCGGCCAGACTGGCGGCAGCCGATGCGTCCGAGCCATCCACAAATTGGATTCTCGCGCTGGGCGCCTTGGCCTGAATGGCCTTGAGCGGCGACGACAGGTCCCAGGTAACTGTGGACCAACAAGGGGGGCAGGGTTGCCCTTCCGTCAAAGTGCCCCCAACCGGCTGCACCTGTGCCGAGCCTCCGCCGGAAAGCACGGCGACATCCGCATGGGAGCCGATCACCGCAATCGATTGCAGGGTCGAGCCGTTCAACGGCAACTGGCTGCCCGCGTTCTTCAGCAATACCGCTCCCTGCTCTTCAAGCTCCTGGGCGACGGCGGCATCGGCCGCAGCCGGAATCGCCTGAACCGTCACCGGGTCGTCGAAGATGCCCACTTCGTACATGGCGCGCAGAACGCGGTGCACCATGTTGTCGAGCCGCGACTGCGGAACCTGCCCCGCCGCAATGGCTGCACCCAGATTGCCGAAGTTCAACTGGTTGGGCTGTTCCTGATCGAGTCCATTGATGGCTGCGGCCACCGTGCTGTGTGTCGCCCACCAGTCCGACATCACGAACCCCGGAAACTTCCAGTCGCCCTTCAGCACGTCGTTGAGCAGGTGGCTGTTCTCGCAGTCGTATTGACCGTTGGTCAGGTTATAGGAGCACATCACCGACTGCACGTTGGAATCCTTGACGCCGATCTCGAAGGCCAGCAGATCGCTTTCCCGCCCGCTGCGTTCGTCGATTTTGACATTTACCGTGGTTCGGCCCGACTCCTGATCGTTGAACGAAAAGTGCTTGATGCCGCCCAGAACATGCTGCGCCTGAATGGCGTTGATATGCACCGCCGTGATTTTGCCGGCCAGAATAGGATCTTCGCCCTTGGTCTCGAAGGTGCGGCCGTCGCGCGGTTCCCGGCCGATCAGGTTCACGTTTCCGCCCAGGTTTAAGTTAATGCCGTAGTCGGCTAGCTCAGAGCCCAAGATGGTTCCGTACTTGGCGGCTTCGTTGAGATCCCAACTGGCCGCGCTGGCAAGCGATGACGGCAGCGCTGTTGCCGGTCCCACGCCATTGCCCACACCAACACTTCCGTCGGCCAAATAGAGTGCGGGAATATTCAAACGCGGGTTGGCCGGTACCCACCCCGCCGCACCCCTGGGCACCGAGTACCCATAGGTGAGATTCGTCGTCACGCCGCCCTGCACCATCTGCAGCTTTTCCGCCTGCGTCATCTGCGCCAGCAGGGCATCGGCGCGACCGTCGGGCGTGGTGGGCGTGGGCGTTGGGGTGGGCGTCGGCGTGGGAGCCGACGAAGATCCGCTGCCGCCGCAGCCCGCAAAACCCGCCGCAAACCCCAACCACAGCGCCAGCGTTCCTGCGGCCCGGCGGTGACCCAAGTTCCGATTCCGTGAAGCTGGGGGTTTTCCGGGCAGAATGTTCTCTCTTTGAGATTTCGCCGGGTCTGATGCCAGGTCAATGAGATGGGTGCGCAGCATGAGGGCCTCGATACAAAAGAATGAAAGCACCCAACATCATATGCCGGTAGCGCCGATTCGTTCCATGTCGGCGGGGCGCCGGCAAAAGATCGGGGGACCGAGGGTCCAAAACGGTCTCAGAAAATGAGACCCGTATTCAATCGCAGGAGGCCGGCCGCTGAACATCGCTGATCGGCGGTCAGCCCAGGTATCTGTTCAGTCATAGTGTTCATCCAAAAACCATGGACTCGGGATTGACTCCTGAGGCCGGTGGCGCTACTCTCAAGCGCAGATACCGATTGGTCGCTCATGCCATCCCGCGGTTTCGTAAGGCAGCCCAGAGCTCAGGCTCGGCCCTGCTCAACGTCCGCTGCTCCCTGGGAAAACCAGACTCCTCCCTCCTCGAATCGCATCGACACGCCCCGAACCTCCCTCGGTGTGCGTGTCGACTTTTTTTGCATTCCGCCGATATGTTCGCTAAACCGCTTGCGTCCGGATCCCACACAAGGGCTGTCCGGTTCACCTCAACCCAACAACGCCATCCTGGAGGCCATTGAATCCTTTGAAGATCGCCCTGGAGATTACGCCCAACCTTGAGCCCTTGTTCGGGACTCGCGATGAGAACCTCAGGCTGATGGAAGACTCGCTCGGCGTCCGGATCGATCTCCGTTCCGATGCCGTGCACGTGGAGGGAGCGGAGGCTGGCGTGCTGCGGGTGCAGCGCATCTTCCAGGATTTCGAGGCGCTGCGCAAGCAGGGCGTCAACCTGCACAACGGCGAACTCAACGGAATGTTGCGCCTGGTGGTGTCGGACCCCGCCTCAACCTTGCGCGGGCTGGCCGACAGCGGCAAGCAGCGGGCTGTGGGAGCCAAGCGCACCGTACAGCCGCGCTCCATCAATCAGCGCAAATATGTCGATGCGATCGAGCAGAACGACATGACCTTCGGGGTTGGCCCGGCGGGCACCGGCAAGACCTACCTGGCGGTGGCCATGGCCGTGGCCGCCATGAACGCCAAGAAGGTCAGCCGCATCATCCTGGTTCGCCCCGCGGTCGAGGCCGGCGAGAAACTGGGTTTCCTGCCCGGCAGCTTGCAAGAGAAGGTCGATCCCTACCTGCGCCCGCTTTATGACGCTCTCTACGACCTGCTCGAACCCGAAAAAGTCGACAAGATGCTGGAGAAGAACGCCATCGAGGTAGCTCCCCTGGCCTTTATGCGCGGCCGCACTTTGAATGACGCCTTCATCATCATGGACGAGGCCCAGAACACCACCATCGAGCAGATGAAGATGTTCCTCACCCGCCTGGGCAATAACTCCAAGGCAGTCATCACCGGCGATATCACGCAGATCGATCTGCCCAACCCGCGCCGCAGCGGCCTGGTTGACGCCATCAATGTTCTCGACGGGGTAGAGGGCATTCATTTCTGCCACTTTGAAGACATTGATGTGGTGCGCCACGCCCTGGTCCAGCGGATCGTCCGCGCCTACGAGTCGGTGAAACCGCAGCAGCAGGAACTGCCGCTGGCGCTGGGCGAGGCGATTCAAGTCGGCTCCCAGGCGGTGGAAAGCCGGGCCAAGGCCCAGCCGCTGCATCCGCCAAAACCGCAGTGATTCGACGCAAGACCCTAGATGGGTGCCCTACCCTCGCCGCGTTCTTGTTCTTGCGGCTAGGGTGGGAGCAGGTTCAGAGAGGAACCCCTCTGCCAATGGCAAGGTGAAAGGGCAAGGCCGATGCCATCAACGACGCGCTGGGCGCGATTTTGTTTGTCCCTGCCATTTTGTTCACACTCTCTCTGCTCGCCAGGGATGATGCTGGGATGGTGAACTCAAGACCTGCGCGACGCAAATCCTTCATGATGCGAGACGGGCCATGCGGAAGATTCAATAGGTCAGGTCCCCAATTGCCTGATCGTCAACAGGCGGCTCCGCGTGCGAAATTGCAATTAGCGTAAAATCGGAGGTGAACCGGTTTCGCGCTCATAGCGCATCCGAGCAAGATGATCCTTCTCGATCCAGATCTGCATTCCGACCCCGCGCCGAAGCCAACTTCCGCGAAGAAGACCGCTGCACGCGCTGCCGCCCCAACTTCCCGCGACGTTAAACTTCCTTCCGCCCGCACGCTGGCGCGTTTTCTGGGATTGGCGCAGTCTGCGGTTCGCCTTAAGGGGCAAGTGACCGTGCTGCTCACTACCGACGCGGCCATTCGCAAGCTCAACAAGCAGTTTCGCGGCAAAAACAAGGCCACGGACGTGCTCTCGTTTCCGGCCGAAGGCATTGGCGCTGAAGAGATTGCCGGCGATCTGGCCATCAGCGTCACTACCGCGCTGGGACAGGCTGCCGAGCAGGGCCACACGCTCTCCACCGAAATCAAGGTGCTCATCCTCCACGGCCTGTTGCACCTGGCCGGCTACGATCACGAAGCCGACACCGGCCAGATGGCCCGCCGCGAGCGCCTGCTCCGTGGCAAGCTGAAGCTGCCGCAGGGGCTGATTGAGCGAACCGAGAGCGCGCCCGTCCCAGTTGCAAAGAAGGCCGTCAAGAAGGCCGCAAACAAGGCCAAACGGGTATGAGCCCATTAGCCATCCTGATGGTTCTGCTTTTGGCCGCCGTGGAAACGCTCGCCTCGTATATCAGCCGCGTCTACGCCGAGTTCGGCAAGATTCTGACCCACGAAGTGCAGGAAAACCTCGATGCCTGGGAGGAACAGGTCGAGCCTCAACTTGGCCTCACGCGCGACCATGCGTACCTGTGCGCGGCAGTTCTGCAACAACTGGCGCTGGGCATTATCGCGCTTGAATTCGGCGCCGTCCTTTTCGACCGCGCGCCGCTCCTGGCGCGTGCCACCTATCCTGAGATCGCCCAAGCCTTTCTCGGCGTGGTGCTGGTGGTCCTGTTCTGCAATCAGCTTCTCCCTTCGCTGCTCTTCAACCGCACCCGTGGCGAATGGGCCGGGCGGATTGTGTGGCCCATTCGCCTGTTGCTCTGGTCCATGACGCCCATTACTGTGTTTGCTCGCTTCTTCTTTTCCGTGGCCGCGCTGGCTGAAACGCCGGCAAGCCCTGAAGAGGAGTCCGCAGTCGATGTCGAGGCGCTGCTGGAAGCAGGCGAGGAAGAGGGCATCCTGGAAGAGAGCGACCGCGATTTGGTGCGATCGGCGGTGGAGTTCGGCGACAAGCTCGTCCGCGATGTGATGACCCCTCGCCCTGAAGTCTTTGCCGTGCGCGATTCCATCACCCTGGAAGAATTCCTTGAAGCTCTGAAGGAGAACAATTTCTCAAGGGTTCCGGTCTTCGATGGAACGCTGGATAACGTGACAGGCATCGCGTTTGCCCACGACCTGCTCCAAATTACCGACGAAGAAGCGCGCACCCGCACCGTGGGCAGCATGCAGCGGCCCGCGGCCTTTGTGCCCGAGACCAAGCGCGGCTACGAGCTGCTGCGCGAGATGCAGCGGGAAAAGCAGCACA
>CAZLMY010000022.1:0-51182 GCA_964560845.1 uncultured Occallatibacter sp.
CGCTCACCTTCGGCAAGAAGGAAGAGCAGATCTTCCTGGGCCGCGAGATCGCGCAACACCGCGATTTCAGCGAAGAAACGGCCCGCCAGATCGATCTGGAAGTGCGTCGCCTGATCGACGAAGCCTATCAATCGGCTCACTCGATCGTGGAGTCGCACGCCGACGCCATGCACCGCATCGCAGCGGCCCTTCTGGAGCGCGAAACCATCGACGCCGAAGAGGTAAGGATGCTGATCGAAGGCGAGACGCTGCCTCCGCTCCGCTCCAACCTGGCGTCACCCAGCGACACCGGCGGCAGCCCCCAGCAGATCCTCAAGCCGGAACCACGTAGCGGGCCCGGCTTTCCGGAAGGCTCCCCTTCCCCCGCCTAACCACCACCTGCGGTGGGGCCAATTGCGGCTTCACCGCCTCACTGCTAGCAAACTCGAATTTCAAGCGGGTCACTCCATGCGGTTTCCCAGGTCTGGGTTTTTAGACCTGGGATCGCAGGTGCCACCCTCCCACAGCTTTATCGTGGAAGGGGTGGGAGCCCTCGATCTTCGGAGTCAAATCTTGTTGCAGAGAATTAAATGTCTCAGGCGCATACTAGAAACAGACAGAAGGAACCAGGACCCAGCGCCCCAGCGGGCATGGAGTCCGTCGAAAAAAGCACCCTGTAACATTGACCACCCCCATCCCTCCCCTCCCCTCCTTTCCACCTAAATATCAGAAAATACATAGGTTACACCGAAAATAACCCTCAGATCCCCTTCGGCGCTGTTCAAAACAAAGGACTTACGGCAGGCACGTTCAACAATCTGAACCTCCCAGGTCCCAATTCCGGCCCTGCGATGTCCGTTCAGCCTTGTAAATCCCTGCCCTTTACTCTTCCCGCAGCACTTCCAGCGGCCTCAAGCCAAGAATCCGATAGCTCGCGATCCAGCCGGTTGCCGTGGCCAGCACAGCCGTTCCCAGCAGTGCAATCGTGGTCGCAGCCCACTCAATGTGGAAGGGCACTTCAAGCCGGTGCAGCAGAACGCGCGTCAGTACGTTGGCAAACACCACGCCCACCGAGCCGGCCAGCAAACCCAGCACGCTGAACTCCACGCTGAAGGTGCGCACGATCCGCATTCGCGTGGCTCCCAAGGTCTTCAGCACCACCGCCTCGCGCATGCGCCGGAAGCGCGTGCTGGCAATGCTCGAAGCCAGGATCATGAGCCCTGCGAAGATTGAGAATCCGGCCAGAAACCGCACCACAAACGTGATCTGATTGACCACGGTCTCAATGCGGGTCAGCACATCGGCCAGGTTGATGACCGTGATGGTGGGATAGGACGCGAACAGCGCCCGTTCCAGGTTTGCCACCTGTTTGGGATCGATGTGCGCTCCGCCATACCAGGTTGCCGGCTCGTCTTTCAGTTCACCGGAAGGCAGCACAAAGGCCACGCGCGCGCCGAGGTGCTGCCCATCGGCACGATACACCGCGCCCACCGTGAGCTTTCGCAACGTCCCGCCGATTTCCATCTCCACAGACGAGCCAACTCCCAGGTGCAGCCGCTGCGCCAGACCATCTCCCACAGCAAGTTGCGTGGCGCCTGCATCGGTCCACCACTTGCCCTGCGTCACCTTGTCACCCGCCGGAGCAACATCGGCCCAACTCAGCTCCGCGTGCTCCAGCATGTGACGCGGAAAGTGCTGTTCCTTCATCTGATCCATGGTTTTACCGTTGAGAGTGATCACCCTCCCGGCCACAACAGGCATCAGGTCCAGCTCCTGGCTCACGCCCGGCTGACGATGAAAGAACGCCTTCACCCCGTCCACCTCGCTGGTCGAAACATCGACCAGGAAGATGTTGGGCAGCTTGGGCGAAGCCGTCTCGCGCAGGTCTCGGAGCAGGGCCGCCTGCGTCAGAAAGACCGCGAGGATGAGCATCACGCCTGTTCCCAAAGCAGCCATCACCGCCGCCGACTGGTTTCCCGGCCGATAAAGGTTCGATAGCCCATGACGCAGGAACGAGGGCAGCCGCAGCCGCACCAAGCCAAGCAGAAGCCGAAGAGTCCAAAGCAAACCAGCCGCCAGCACCAGCAGCACCACCAGCGCCACCGTGAACAGGAAGGCAAACCAGCCGCCCACCTTGATGGAGTCGGACAGCGCCCAGGCGATTCCGGCCAGCGCGGCAATCACCGCCACCGAGATCCCGAGTTGCAAACGCCGGGCCCACCAGCGGGCAAACCAGCCACCGATGCCTTCAGGCCCCTGTTCCACCAGCCGCCGCAGCACCAGCACTGGCCTGATCGCGCGCACATCCAGCAGCGGCGGCAGACAGAACAGCAAGGTCGTCAACAGCCCTGTGCCCATCCCGGCCCCAATCGACCGCCAGGGAAACTCAAGCTGTGCGTGCACCGGCAGCAGGTTGCCGAAGACCGCCGGAAGCGCAGCCATCACGCCCACGCCCGCCGCCACGCCGAGCAGTCCTCCGGCCAAACCCAGCCCCAGCGTCTGCAACAGGAAGATGCGCAGCAGATCCGCAGACCCCGCGCCCACCGCCTTCAGAATCGCCAGCATGTCCATGCGCTGTTCCAGATGCGCGTGCATGGCCATGGCCACGCCAATTGCACCCAGCACCATGGCCACCAGGCAAATCAGGCTCAGGATCGAGGTCGAGTTGTCGAGGCCCTGGGTCAATGCCGGATTTCCCTCTCGATAGTCCATGACTTGCGCGTCGGGCAGAATCGCTTCAATCTGTTTGCGCAGCGACGCTGCATCCACCCCGGACGGGAGTTGCGCGGGAAACTTCATCAACAGCCTTTGGCTCACCCGGCTGCCGGGAGCCACCAGGCCGGTGCGTCCCAGCGCCGCTCGAGACACCATGACACGCGGCCCCATGCCCGCGCCCGCACTGAGCCGATCCGGCTCTTGCTTCAGGACTGCGGCGATTCGGAAGCTTCTGCCGCCCAGACGCAGGGATTGCCCCACCTGCGCGTTCAAACGAATCAGGAACTCTTCGGCAACCACCGCCGAATCGCCGTCCAAAGCCTGCGCGAGGCTCATGGCCGGCTCCAACTCGGCCGTTCCGTAATAGGGATACTCGGCCGGATCGACGGCCTTGAGCGTCACCAGGATGGGCACCGGGTCGGGCGGAACCGATGCCATGGAGATGGTCTCGGTAACCCAGGTTTCGCGAATTCCCTGCTTCTGAAACGCCGCCAGCTTCTGATCTTCCTCTGCCGTGGTTTGGCGGAAGATGCGCCCGCTCAGATCCCCGGCCATCAACGACCGCGCCTCGGCGGAGAGCTGATGGCGGAAGCTGTCGCTGAAACCTCGCACGCCCACCAGCGCCGCAACGCCCACAGCCACGCTCAGCACCACAAAGCCGAACTTGCCCGGGGCAGACTTCAAATCCCGCCAGCCGATGGCCGCGGCGCGCTTCCAACTCAATGCCCGTTTAGCCATTTTGCGCCTGCTCGGCCAACACAACCGGCTCGGTGTAGGGCAAAGTGTCTTCAACCACCATGCCGTCCTTCAGCACGATCTTGCGGTCTGCCCGGCTCGCCAATTCCGGATCGTGCGTCACCAGCACCAATGTGGTGCCCGCCACCTTGTTCCGCTGCAGAAGCAGATCGAGAACCAGCTTGCCGTTGGCCGAATCCAGGTTCCCGGTCGGCTCGTCGGCCATCACAATTGGCGGCTCCACGACGAACGCGCGCGCCAGCGCGACCCGCTGCTGTTCCCCGCCGGAGAGTTGAATCGGGTAGTGCTCCATGCGCTCGGCCAACCCCACCTCTTCCAGAAGCCGCCGAGCCTGCGCCAGCCCGCTTCCTTGCAAGTTCAGTTCATATGGCAGCAACACGTTTTCAAGGGCCGTCAAGGTGGCAATCAGTTGGTACGACTGAAAGACAAACCCGATCTTGCTTCCGCGCACCGTGGCCAATTCCGCTTCCGCAAGATTGTGGATCGGCACGCCATCGAGCCAAATCTCACCGGAACTCGGCGTATCCAGCCCAGCCAGAAGCCCCAGCAGCGTGCTCTTGCCGCTGCCGCTCGCACCGACGATAGCCACAAACTGCCCGGCAGGAATGGTCAACGTGATCCCTTTGAGAATCTCCACACGCCGCGCGCCGTTCTGAATCCACTTTCTCGCGTCCCGAACTTCAATCACCAGCAACCCTCCAAAGCCCCAAATCCCTTGAGTCTCTTAGTTCCTAGTCCCTCGGGCAAAGCCCGCCAACCCAGCTACACTAATGCTGTGGACGTTCGCCGCGGTCTAATCGTTTCGCTTCTATGCCTGCTCGTCGCCTGCCCGCTGCTGGCCGCCGACCGACCCGTGCTGGTTTGCTATGGCGACAGCATCACCGCCGGCTACGGCTTGCAGACCGGCCAATCTTTCCCCGACTTCCTGCAACAAAAACTGGATGCTCTTGGCTACCGTTACAAGGTGAATAACCAGGGAACCAGCGGCGCCACCACCAAAGACGCCCTCGCCAATGTTCGCTCGATTCTGCTGTTGCATCCCGAAGTGGTCATCGTGGAGTTCGGCGGCAACGACGGCCTTCGCGGCGTCCCTCCCGCACAGACCCTACATAACCTCGATGTGGTGCTCACCACACTCGAAAATGCCCACATCAAGATTCTGCTGGCCGCCATCACCCTGCCGCCCAACTACGGCGGCGACTACATTCACGCCTTCGATCAGGTGTTTCGCGACCTGGCCCAGAAGCACCACACCGCCTTCATCCCCATGATCTACAAGAACCTGATCAACGTCCCCGGCACCATTCAGCCCGACGGCATCCACCCCACGGCAAAGGGCTCCCAGATCGTTGCCGACACGCTGCTGCCGGCGCTGAAGCCGCTCTTAGTCAAGACAGGTCCTGGCCGCTAGGTACTCGCTGGAGACCGAAAGCCCGCGGCGGGAAGCTGTCTCGTCACCCCATCACCGCGACCGGCTGAAACAACGTTCCTGCCACGCGCTGCGCAATCCCCACAAGATCTCTCTGGCCGGCAAAAACCTTCACCATCCTGGCCCGCGAGAATTCCGGCAAATTGGCCTGCGCGCCGTTGCGCAACCGTCCCAGCGCCATCGCATCTCCAGTCACCGCAGGCATCTCTGGCAACAGGAGCCGGGGATGCACACACAACTCTTCCAGCGCCTCCACATTCCCGGCCAGCGCCTGCAGCTCCTCCAGGGTGTGAGCCTCGTTCTCGGTGAAAACACCCGCCTGGGTACGCCGCAGCCTGCTCAAATGCGCTCCACAGCCCAGATCCTGGCCCAACTCGTGTGCCACCGAGCGCACATAGCCACCGGCGCTGATGCACATGGCAAAGCCAGCCTCGGCGCCATCCAATCCGGTGATCGCAAATCGCGCAATTCGTACCCTCGCCGTCTTCAGTTCCACAGGCTTGCCTTCGCGCGCCAGTTTGTATGCCGGAGTGCCTGCAATCTTCTTGGCAGAGTAGGGTGGCGGCAGCTGGTCCATCTCGCCGTGGAACCGGCTGGAGGCAGCCACTACCTGTCCGAGCGAAACCGCCGGGTTGAGTTCCGGCCAGAGGTCCGGCCCGGCCGCTTGGCCCTCCGCGTCATAGGTGTCGGTCGAGAACCCCAGGCGAATCGTGCCCGTGTAGCTCTTTTCCGCGGATGAGAAGTACTGTGCCAGCCGGGTAAACTTGCCCAGCAGCAGGGGCAGCACGCCCGTCGCCATGGGGTCCAGCGTGCCAAGATGTCCGATGGAGCGTTCGCCCGTTATCTTGCGCAGCCGGTTCACCACATCGTGGCTGGTCATGCCGCCCGGCTTGTCAACTACCAGAAGTCCATTCACTTATCCACTCTAGAGCATTCCCCGGGCGCCGCGCCCAACTCGTTTGCCTGTGGCTAGCGCCGGATTCCCTCCATCACGATTAACCGCGAAATCCTCACCCTAATTGTTAACGACGCATTAATCTAAGAAAAAATGGGAGTGGAACTCGATAAAATCCAAAAGCCGATCCGCAAACTGCGCAAGATATTGGAAGGTCTTCCCCCGGACCCCACCGCAAGAGTGGTTCACCTGCTTCGAACCTATGCGCGGCAATTGCAGGCGATCGTCCCTGCACTGATGCCTGAGAGGAAAAGGAAGACCCGCCGCCTCTTGAAGTCCCTCAAGCAGGTGCGCAAACTGGCTGGCGGCGTGCGCGACATGGATGTACTAGTGGCCAGGACGCTGACTCTTTCCCACGGTCCCCACGACCACTCGGCTGCACACTTGGTCGAGCACCTCGGCGCTATGCGCTTGGAGCGCGCACGCGATCTCTGCGAGGTCGTCAATGAACACAGCAAACGAGCTCGCCGCAGTCTCAAATGGCTCTCAAAACAAATCGAGGGAAGATTCGGTGGTCCCGACACGCAGGATCGCAAGATTCTCCCCGAAGATGTAGTGCAAAGCCTGGTTATCGAACTCGACTTGTGGCCTGCGTTGACTCCAGACAACTTGCATGGATTTCGCATCAAGGTGAAGAAGCTGCGCAACGTGCTGCAACTGGCGCAAGATGTGGACCCGGCGTTGGTCAAGCGGCTGGGGAAGGTCAAGGATCGGATTGGCGATTGGCATGACTGGCATCAATTGGCAAGAATCGCCAAGAGAGTATTCGACCCCCACAAGGATCGGGCGGCCTTGAAAAACATCGAGCTAATTGGAACGAAAAAACTCGAGCAAGCGCTTCGTGCCGCCGAGGAGCTTCGGACACTTCTATTTACAGGACAAACGCAGATGGCAGCCACAAAGGCCACCAAAAAGCCCATGGGCCCTGCCGAAAGGATTCATTCAAAGCGCATCGCCCGAACTGGACGTGTGGGATGAGATTGCCGTGCACCCTCGCGGCTGAGAAACAATGCACCTGCGAATTCTCGAAACTCGCAGCCGCCAATGTGCCCAGAAATCGTAAGCCCGTTCGACCCCGCCAAGTTCGACTGGGCGCAGTTCTGCCAGCACGCGATCGACGGAGGTGAATTGACCGGCATGCTCGCGAATGAATCTGGATAGCTGCCCGACTTCTGAATCGGTGACGGTGTTGGGGTGGATGCAAATGGTCCAGAGACCTCTGGATTTCTCCATGGGCCCCCAAAGCTGTTGGGGAATCCAGGTCAAACCGGCGCGGATGAATGGGATTTGCGCAAACCCGTCGGAGACAAGAGCGACCCGCTCGAAGCCGAGAACCTTCAAAGTGGCAAGGTCGAAGCCATGACGGGGCGCTACCCATATGCGTGGATCGAGCCCATGGCCGTGCAAGATGCCGAGCCCTGTCCGAATCCAGCGCTGCTGGGTCTCTGCGGGGACTCCTGCGAATTCGGATGTGGAGTTGAGTTGAAGCAGGCTTTTCCCCCGGCTGCGGCAAAGATGCCGATATCCGTGCAATCCGATCATTGCCCCGGCCGTCTGCAGCGCCTGCATCTGCTTCCAGAAACCGGGATCGGCCGGTGAAACCTCCAAAGCCACATCCCGATTGGCGGGAACCACTGCCAGAATGGGGCGAATGCCAAATTCCTGGATTACTCTTAGGATCTGCTGCCAGGGTTGACGCGAAATCGTTGGACACAAGTCGTCGCAACGAAGCAGGTATTGCGCTTGCGGCAAGTTCATAAAGACGCCTCCGCGCAGATCGGGGTCAAGAGACGATGGACGGTTCGCGGGTCACCTCGTTGGGGCAATGGCTCCGCACACGGTCCGGGAGATAAGCTTCTGGGCCCAATAGCGCAAAAAGAAGTAAGTACTCGCGGTCCAAATTGAGGTCGCAAGAGCGATTCCCGCGATTCCCAAAAAGTGCATCAGGGTCAGATTCAAACCGACATCGAGAATGAGATTGACAATGCCGCAGTAAAGGATGAGATCGGTACGCCGCATGGCAACGAGGTACCGATAATACACACGGCTGGAGACAAAAAATGGAATCTGCAGCGAGTACATGACCAGTATCTGCGAGACCACCGCCGTGTCATGAGCCGCAAACGCGCCGTGCTGCAAGGTTAGGCGAATGAGCAAACGTGAACCAACGACCAGCAGTGCTGCTATCGGGACAGAAACCAGCGCCGTCCAGCGGGCCCAGGAATACACCGCGCGCTTGCAGGCCGCCCAGTCCTCCACGGCGATCATCTGAGAGAAGTGGGGTGTCACGGCGGTCGAAATTGCCCCAGCCAGCAAGGTTAGAACCACACTGACAAACCGGCTGGCATATGCCAAGGCAGAGACACTCCCGGCTGGCAGCATGGCGGCCATCGCCTGGTCCACAACCAGGCCGGCCGAGGCCACAACGCCACTAACCAGCACCGGGCCATATAGGTGCACCACTTCGCGGGAGGCATCGCTCATTCCATACCAGCGAAAGCTGAGATGAAAGCCTTGCGTGCTTAACAAACCTGCAACCCATAGTGCGTGGACTAGCGCGCCGGCCAGGCTTCCGTAGACCAGGGCCCAAATGCCGAATCGCCCGTTGAGAAACACGGCTCCTGCAATCGTGATCAAGGAAATTACCAGGGGCGCAAGAGCAGGCTGTGCAAACCGATTCAGGGTATTCAGAACCGCCGTACAGTTAGTGGAGATGCCGGAAATAACAACCACTGGCAGCAGCACATGGAAGATGCGTACGGCCAAGTCGAGCTTCGCGGGCGCAAAACTGGATGCCAAAAGCGGGAAAACAGCCCGGGCCGCTATACCCATAGCGACAGAAACTACACACAAGAGTGTGGAAACCCAAACCATCGCATTCGACAGCAGTTCTTGGGCCCGGACCATTCCCTGCTGCTCTCTGACACGTATCAGCGTAGGAATGAGCGCCTGATTCATGGATTCGGAGATGAGGTTGATCAACAAACCGGGGATCAAGGCAGCGGTAAGAAACGAGTCAAGCTCGTCGGATCGGCCATAGATCCCCGCTACAACTGTCTCTTTGAAAACCGCAGCAGCCTTTACCAGGACTCCTGCGGCGGAAACCGAAACTGCAGCGCTCAGGATGCGTCGATTGACGCTGGCTGCGGGCAGTGCCGGTCCGAATTGGGTGACGGTTGACATGGGAGTTGGAAGAGCCCAGGCAGACCGAGAATCCAATTGGTTCAATCGGCTCCGTTTCGGGAGCCTGAATGCAGACGAGCTAGTGAATACAAGGACTGGGTTGGGAAGGAAAACAGGCTGCGAGTTGCTCCGGTTGTTCCTCGCTAAATCGACCGGCCAGAGCAATCATTCCTAGCAGTAGCCATGTTGTGCGACTTTCCTCTACCGTCGCTACCAGAGATGTAGTCGTCCACACGAGCAAAGCAGTGACGAGCGCCAGCAGCAACATCCCGCGCGTTGCCAAGGCCGACCACAAGGACACCACGACAATGGCCACGGCCACAAAGAAGGCGCACAGTCCCCCGTTGACGAGAATGGACAAAGCGGTGTTGTGCGCCGTATCAATCGGACTCATGCCTGCCGCATAGACAAACGTACCAGCGCCGCTTCCGAAAAACGGCGCTTGAACAAAGGCGTGCAGGCCCGCGCTCCAGATATTCAACCGCTGATTGAGGTCGCCTCCCTGGAGTTGTGCAGGAATCGTCGCGAGGCGCTCGAACGTCTCATGGGGCACAACAAACCAGAGCGCGGACGCAATCAGAGGCAGCGCCAAAAGTCCGGCAAAGGCGGTTTTTGCGTGGTTACGAATCAACAGGACGGCGCAACCGGCGATAGCGGCGACCGCTGCCAGAAAGCCGCCTCGAGATGCGGTGAGCAGTACGGCGACCAGTCCTAGAGGCAGGTATCCAAGCGCGAGCGAGCGTCCCATCCAGCCCGACTCGCCGGTGAGCAACAGAGCAGCCAGGGGAAAGCCGAGGTCGAGAAACCGCGCACTGTCGTTGGGGTCCTGTCCCGTGGCGGCAAACCGAATTTGCCCTGCGGCGACGGCTTCCGGCGAGGCCAGGCTCACCACCGTCAGGATGGCCAAAATCCATGAACCGGCCACGTACGCCCGAAACAGGTTTTTCAAGTCTCGGGGATGGTCGGCAAACTCCCACACCAGCCACACAATCATCATCTCCTGGAAGTAGGCACGGATCTTCTCCATGGTCGCGTGCGCCTCTATGGTCCAGAATCCTGTGCAGCAGAACCAAAGGAAGAAGACAAGCACGAGCCACTGCAGAGGCCCAGGCGTGCGCAAATGGCCGGCTACCAGAACCGTTGCCACAGCCACTACCAGCAGCAGCAGCCCGGCGATGCGGGATACGTTTCCCAGCGGCCAACCCAGATCGAGGGAATACTCCCAGGGAATGGTGAAGGCGAACACCAACATCAGGCCCCAAGCGACTCTTTGCATCGTCTAAAACCTCTGGGAATAAACCAGCCCGGCATAGATGGTCACGCCAACCGCCGATTGAATCGCGGATTCCAGGGTCCTGTTGATCAGATTCTTTGACATCGAGTCGGGAACAAACAGAATGTCGCGATCGTGTATGGGCTGGTCCGGATCGAGGCCACGAATCATGCGTTTCAGGTTCAGCGAAGTGACGGTGCGGCCGCCCTTCTGTTCACGAATCAGGATGGCTTTGCCGGCCGCCGCATTTTGAGTCGGGCCCCAGGCCAATGACACTGCTTGAACGACAGTGAGACCTTGCGAGGGGTCGACCAGGAACCCACCTGGCCGGATGACATCGCCGATTACATAAACCAACCCGGCACGGCTCACTTGAACGGTGTCGCCCGCGGCGAGTTCAGGGTTATGGTCCGGCGTAGTGTCCGTTCCAACGGCAGCCAGCACGACAGGCTGAGGCGTTGCCGGCGTAGCACGATGGAAGATGACAACCAGGCGCCCGGCATTGGGGGCCAATCCAGAAGCAGATGAGATGAGGTCGAGCAGGCAATGATGACGCGTGTAGGGATAAACCCCAGGCCGGTTTACTTCTCCCAGCACGCTGACATCCTGACCGGCAGAGGCAGTGACCAGGACCGCAACCTTCGGATGGAGCAGGATGCCTTTGCTCACCAGCGCATCTTGAATCGCGATCGCCGCGGACTGCTCGTCCATGCCGCCGACCTGAACCGCATCGACCATAGGCAGCAGCACAGTGCCCGCGGGAGAGACGCGCACGGCGGCATGGAACTCCGGAGTGCGATATTCGCTCACGTCCAGGGAATCGCCGGGCCCTATCGGCGCAGGCATGGAGAATTCGGTTGGAGCAGCCGACACCGGCAAACCGGTATCGCTCGCCCCCGCGGGGTTCTTCCAGACAGCAGGGGCCGAATTGGGGTTGGGGAGGCTCCTGCTCTCCTCACTCTGCGGAATCCGCACCACCCCCGTGGGCAAGCCGGAAGTACTGGGAATAGGCGCCTGCGCTTGCAAGGCCGCTCCCGCAAAGAACAGAACTATCAGAGCTGCCCCCGCTGCAGACGAGGGTTTCTGCAACGATTCAAGCAGCAACGCGGCGCCGCCGGCCAGCCAAAGGGAAACAAAGAGCGTGATGGCCATATAAAGCGGCAGGTTGGGTGTCACCGGCTTCACAGGCTGGCGGGCTTCATCGAGCACGGTGATGCTGGAACCATGAATCCCAGCGGACAGTCGCGCCTCCTCGGCCCGCTCCAGCGCGCGGGAGTACAGTTCCTGGCTGGAGTTCGCCTCCTGCCGCATGGCCGCAAATTCAGTGGCGGCTTCGTTGAGTTTCATGCCCTGGCTGGTGTGCTCGTCGAGGCTGGCCCGTACCATCTGCTCGCGATCGACGGCAGTCTGCCAGGCCTTTTGGATGCGGTCCGAAAGCTTGACGTCTTCGGCTTGTTTCTGGCGGTCAAGATCCTGCAATTGCCCGCGAATCTCAACGACCCGAGGAAAGTTGGGGCCATGTTCGGAGCTGAACTGGGCAAGCTCTAGCTCCAATTCGCTGCGCCGTTTGTGAATCTGCTCCAGCACCGCGTAGCCTGCATTTTGCGTCTGCAGGCTTGGATCGGAAGCGATGACCTGTTCCGGATCGCCTTTGGATGCGGAGCGATATTCGGCTTCGCGCAAAATGCGATCGGACGAAGCCTCGACCAGAGCTTTGCCCACCGCGTCGATCTGAAGCAGGGCGGGAGCATGCTCCGTCTCACCTGCCTGGCCGTTTGCCAAGGTTTCCGGCGTGGTCAGAAGCCCATGGGATCGCTGGAAACTGCTCAAATGCTGCTGGTCCCGATCGACCCGGACCTTGAGGTCCTTGAGCTGGATTTCAAGCCAGTCCGAGACGCGAGCAGTCTCCTCCACGCGCGCCTCGCTCTCCTGTTGGGAATAGGCGCGAATCAAAGCATTCACAACGGATGAAGAGAGTGCGCCGTCTCTCGAACAGAATCGAATCTCGATGACCAGCGTGCGTGGCAGCGTGACAACCTGCAAACGGCGGCTGAATCTTTCCAGCAGGTAGGCCTGTGGGCCGGCCTCTACCGGCGCCTCAGTGGAGGGCGAGGCGCCATCCACGGGCGGCTCAAGATGAAAACACGGAAAGAGACGCTCCAAATCGCCTTTGAATGCCGGTGCCTTGTCGAGTCTCAATTCACGAATCACTCGCCACGCCAATTTGTCGCTGCGAAAGCCGTTGGCCACTGTCTCCAGTTGAACCGGCGAGGAGAATAGAGAAGGAGAAATGGACGGTTCTGGACCATCCAGACTGAGAGAGGAAACAGGGGCAATGCGCAACGCCACCCTGCCCCTGGCTTCGTATTCGTTGGGTGCGATGAGGCAATACAGGAGGCAGAGCAACAACAACCCACCCACCACCGACCAGAAAACCCTGCGGCGACGGCTCAGAACCTCCCAGAGAGAACGGAGAGAGGTCGAAGACCCACGGGAGACATTGCCACCCGCGGACCCCGTATCGGGATCGGGCAACGGATTACTCGGACGGGAGGAAGCGTCTGGCAAGGGTTGGGAACCTCAATCCCGGGCGCCAGTGCAAGGTGTCCCTCGATTGGGGACGTCTCTTGCATTTCAAGCAAAGAAAAACGCTTCTGAGGAAATCTCACACAGTGTCCTTCATTCCTCCCGGTTCGTCAAGCGGGAATCGGCATCGATCCAGGCCTTTTCGTGAGACAAACTGCTCGAGCGATACGATAAAGTGAACCCAGGAGCACATCCATGTCCCGGATTTCCCGGCTAGACCGAAGCGAAGTGACGCCCGAGATGGCGGTACTCTATGACAAAGCCTTTGCCCAGCGCGGCAATGTGCCCAACATGTTCCGCGTCATGGCGCACCGGCCAGAGATCTTCGCCACCATGCGGGCGCATTTCGCGGCTGTCTTGAACACCGGCACAGTTTCAACCAGGTTGAAGGAACTGCTGATTGTCCGCACCAGCCAGGTAAACGTGACACCCTATTGCCTGGCCAGTCACACCATCCTTGCCAAAGGCCTGGGATGGAGCGACGACCAACTGGCTCATCTTGCCGATTGGTCAACGCGCGAGGATTTCACACCTGCCGAAAAGGCCGCCTTGCAACTGGCTGAGACAGTGACGCGCGATGCCCACGCGGTGAGCGACGAGCAATTTGCCGAATTGCGCACTTTCTACTCCGAAGGGGAGATTGTGGAGTTGCTCTGCGCCATTGGATTGTTCAACTACTTCAACCGTTTCAATAACGCCCTCAACATGCAGCCCACAAAGCCCGGAGAAGGTGGCTGCGCGACGCCTGCGGACGCGGAAAACAATTGACGGGAATAGCTTGACGATTCTCTTAACCGGCGAGATCCGATTCGACTGGCGATGACGATTCGTCCGCGTCTGCGATTGTGTCTTGAAATATCGAAAACAAATAGAAACATAACCCAAGGAGTTATTCACCCCGATGCAATTGAAATTGCCCGAAGGTTCATTCCGAGCCTATCTGTTCGACTGCGACGGCACCATTGCCGACTCCATGCCGCTGCACTACATCGCCTGGAAGAAAGCCCTTGCCGAGTGGAATTGCGATTACCCCGAGGAACTGTTTTATTCCTGGGGCGGCAAGCCAGTGAGAAATATCATTGCCGAGCTGAACCGGATGCACGGGCTCAACATGCCCATCGATTCCCTGGCCGCGCGCAAAGAAGCGTTCTACCTGGAGCAGTTGCCGCAACTCAAGGTCATCTCCGAGGTCCTGGAGCACATTGAAGAAGCACACGGTCGCATTCCCATGGCGGTTGTTTCCGGCAGCCGGCGTAGTTCGGTTGAAGGGTCGCTTTCGGTATTGCATCTGTTAGACAAGTTCGACGCCATCGTAGCCGCGGAAGACTACAAGCATGGCAAACCGGCGCCGGATTGTTTCCTTCTGGGAGCCGAGCGGCTGGGTGTGGCGCCCCAAGATTGCCTGGTGTTCGAAGACACCGCATTGGGCATCCAGGCCGCAACCGCCGCGGGCATGGCCTCCGTGATGGTTCCATTTATCATGCACAGAAGCTGATGGAACCAAGGCTCTTTCCGAAACGTAATGACTCAGAAGCTGTATAAAAACTTCTGTTGGTGTGAAGGGGCACGACTTCAGTCGTGCCGCAAGTGGCTGAAAACATGAAGGGCTTTAGCCCCTGAGGGACGGGCTTTTGCGGCCTGTCGCCCGCTGCGAAACAGTTTTTATACAGGTGCTCAGTAACAATCTAGCTATTACATTGGAGCAAGATGCCATCGAACGATCAGCTGCCGACTTCTGAACCTCTAGACGCAAAGCCGCGGCCCGAGTGGGCCGGTCTGGTCGTGATCGCCGCCGCAATCGCGCTCCTGCACCTGCTGACCAACGGGCGCTACGGCTTTCACCGCGACGAGTTTCAGTTCCTGAGCGATGCCCGGCATCTGGATTGGGGATTCGTTTCCTATCCACCCATGACTCCGTTTCTTGAGCACATCGGGTTGGGGCTTTTCGGATTGTCGCTTGTGGGCCTGCGTTTGTTTTCGGTGATCGCGCAGGCCGCGGCCATCGTGGTTACCGGGTTAATGGCTCAGGAACTCGGCGGCAAGCGGCTGGCGCAAGTTAGCACGGCACTCGCTGTTGCGCTGTCGCCGTTGCCGCTGTTCGAAGGCACCGAATTCCAGTACACCTCCTTCGATTTTCTGTGGTGGGTGCTGATCGCCTACTTCACCGTTCGCCTGCTGAGGTCGGGGAACCCGCGCTGGTGGCTGGCGATCGGCGCCGTCGTTGGCCTTGGGCTGCTCACCAAATACGCCATCGTGTTTTACATCGCCGGAATTTTGAGCGGGGTCGTGTTATCCCGCACTCGAACGCACCTCAAAAGCCCATGGTTCTGGGGCGGCATCGCGCTGGCGCTGCTCATTTTCCTGCCAAATTTCCTCTGGCTGCTCCGGCACGACTTCATCTCGTATCGTTTTTTGCAGCACATCCACACGGGCGACGTGGGCGAAGGCCGGGCCGACGGTTTTCTCAAGGATCAGCTTCTGGTCTGCATCAACCTCTATGCCCTACCGCTGGCGCTGGCCGGGTTGATCGCTTTCTCCCGCAATGCCCGCTATCGCATGTTGGCCTGGATGTACCTGGTTCCGGTGGCGCTTTTCTTTTTCGGCAAGGGACGCGGCTACTACACCGCCGCAGCCTATCCCATGCTCATCGCCATGGGAGCCGTTGTGGGCGAAAGCTGGATCGCGCACTTGCCAAAGCTGGGCAGGCGAATCGTTGAATTTGCCTTTTTCAGCGGACTCGCGGTCTGCGGAGCTTATTTTCTTGCCGGCTGGGTCCCACTTGCAGCGTCGGGCCCGCTCCATGATTTCGCCCTCCAACACAGCGGCGATCTTCGTGAGGAAATCGGCTGGCCGGAATTGGTTCGCACGGTCGCCGGCATCCGCGATTCCCTGCCCCCGGATCAACAAGCCAATTACGGTGTGCTGGTGGGCAACTACGGCGAACAGGGGGCCATCGAGATGCTCGGGCCGGCCTACCATCTGCCGGTGCCCATCAGTCTGACCAACTCCGCCTGGCTGCGCGACTATCCTGCCAATCCGCCGGCCACGTTCATCGTAGTCGGCGGATCCCACGAATGGGCTGACAAGATCTTCACCGGATGCCGTTTGGCCGGGCGCAACGGGAACTCGGAGGGTGTCACGAACGAAGAATCCGAGGACCATCCCGACATCTTCGTCTGCGGCAGGCCGCTGCTCCCCTGGCCTGAATTCTGGAAAAAGTATCAGTCGTTCGGCTGATCCAAGATGGTGGCTTCGCGGTTCCGCGTCCGCTTAATACAGCAACACGGCGAGGCGATACGCCGTAAACGTGCCGTTCAAGCCCAGGGCAGGACAACTGCCCACCGCGGCCTGGCTGTATTTTCCCGTGGCGAGGCGATCCAGCAGCGCCTGAGGCAAATGCGTCAGGTCGGGGTCTTGCCAACGCATGATGAAGCGCGGCTGACCGGCGCCACTGTGTGCAAGTTCCTGAGCACAGTAGGCGCGGGCCACTGCAGGGTCGGGCTGAATGGCGACTCCTCCGGCACTTACCAGTCCCGCAACCGTTGCTTCCACCTGGGCGGGCGTGAACGAGCGAACCGCCTTCTCGTAATCCGCAACGGCAAACAGCATGCCCTGGCTTGAGATCAAGGCCACGCCGATGCGATCCACTTCGGGATTCAGCAGATTCGACCGGTGGCCCGGCGAATGCATCCATTGCACATGAATCGTGACCGGGTCGGGCGCTTCGGCCACATTCTCTTCGATGAGGCTGAAATGCGCTCCCGCTTGGCCGGCCCTCGCCGAAAGGTCCGCCTCGCCTTGGTACTGGTGACCAATTGCGCCTTCAGCAACCATGCGCTGGCAATGCTGGCGGGCAGCGGTAGCCAGTGCCGCGTCCCAACGCAGCGGTGGCACGCCGGCCTCGGCACGTGCCTGGTTCGCCAACGTAACAATCTGCCACACCGGCGCCGTGATCGAACGGGAATACTCGTCTTGAGCCCAAACCATGGGTGCAAACAACGCCAAAGACACAACCAGGCCAATGCGGAAATTGCTCATACCTAGTTATGACACCGCGCAGCGATGGTTGTCGCTGTATTCTGGCTTTGCCCATGAATCTTTCTTTTTCCAATCGATTGCGCTCGGCCGGGCTCCGCATTCGCCGCCAACCGCTTGCTGCTGTGGGCATCTTGCTGCTCGCGGGCTTTGTGCTGAGCGGGATTTCGGCGCCCTGGCTGGCTCCCCATAGTCCAGCGGCCATTGACCTGCTCCATCGCCTCGAGAGCCCTTCCGCGGCACACTGGGCAGGCACCGACGAGTTGGGACGGGACATTTTCTCTCGCCTGCTGTTTGGCGCGCGGCTTTCGCTGGCGGTTTCAGTCAGCGTCGTTTCGGTTTCCCTGGTGCTGGGATTATCGATTGGCGGCCTGGCTGGCTACCTGGGCGGCTGGATCGATATCGCACTTACCACCTTTGCCATGAACACCTTTCTGGCGCTACCGGGCATTCTGCTGGCGATCGCATTTGCGGCGTTTCTGGGGCCGGGATTCGCCAACCTGGTGCTGGCGCTGGCCATCGGCGGTTGGGCGGGCTATGCGCGCCTGGTGCGGGCACAGGTGATGGCGGTGCGCGACCGCGAGTACGTGGATGCGGCCCGTGCCCTGGGAGCAGGCGGACTGCGCATTTTCTTCCGCCACATCCTTCCAAACATTGTTCAGCCCATCCTGGTGCAAGCCGCCATCGGCATGGCCGGAGTCATTCTTGCCGAGGCCACTCTCTCGTTTTTGGGGTTGGGCATTCCAGCGCCCGCGCCGAGTTGGGGCTCCATGCTCAACGACGCGCGCCTGCACCTGTTCGACTCGCCGCACCTGGTGCTCTTTCCTGGAATGGCAGTGGCCGGTGCGGTCCTGAGCTTCAACTTTCTGGGCGATGCCCTAAGGGACCGTCTCGACCCGCGCACACGGCTGGAACTGGGGCTGTAGATGAGAATCGGCATCCTCAGCGACACCCATGGTCTCCTCCGTCCCGAAGTGGCTCCAGCTTTGGCCGAAGTAGACCGCATTCTGCACCTGGGCGATGTGGGCAAGATCTCCATCCTCAAGGAGTTGGAGCAAATAGCGCCCGTGACTGCCGTGCGCGGGAATGTCGACAGCAGCGGCCCCTGCAGCGAATTGCCGGAGACCGACGTCCTGCTGATCGAGGGCCGCTACGTCTACATGCTCCACGACCTGAAGACCCTCCATCTGGACCCGGCAGCGGGCAAGTTCGCCGCCGTGCTTTTCGGTCACTCGCATGTGCCCAATTTCTACAAGAAGCGTGGCGTGCTCTATTTCAATCCCGGATCGTGCGGGCCGCGGCGCTTCGAACTGCCCGTTACTGTGGGAATTTTGACGGTCGGGTCCGATGGCGAAATGGAAGCACAGATCGTGTCCCTGCTCTAATCACCCACGGAAGACGAAGCCTTTCTCTTCGTCCCGCATGGTGAACGCTTCTCTCCCTATCTTCATGCGCCCCTCACGGATTCCTTGATTAGATTGCAGTTACCGGTGCGCCGCCTCCAGGCGTGTCCTTCCGTAGCCAATCTGAGTTCGAGGTGCCAAAGATGACACAGAGGAAATCTGTAACCGGATTACCCTTCGCTCTGGTAATGGTGTGCGCA
Source organism: uncultured Occallatibacter sp. (assembly GCA_964560845.1). Taxonomy (GTDB): domain Bacteria; phylum Acidobacteriota; class Terriglobia; order Terriglobales; family Acidobacteriaceae; genus Telmatobacter. The sequence goes on from CAZLMY010000022.1 coordinate 18,515, forward strand.
ACCGTGGTGGCCGCGCAGACATTTACCTCCCCGCCCGCCCAGGCGCCAGCCGATTCCGGCACCTCGACCGACTTCTTTCTCATGCCGGGTTCCGACGTCGACCGGCCCGGGTCGCTTCCCCGAGCCAACCTCAACATCGGCATCGGACACACCTTCGGATTCCTGAAGAAGGACCCCATCGGCGACGAACTGACGCTGGCCTACACCTACGAGAACGCTGGCAGCCATGGGTTCTTCCACACGCAATTCGGTTCGCACACCGAAGCTTTGGGCGTGATGAAGAACTTCGGACTACCCCGGACCAAAACGGTGAGCGGGTATACCTGGATCCAATCCGGACTGACGAGCTTTACAGGGAACGCGCACGTCCAGAACCGCTTCTACAACGGCGAGGCTCTAGGCGCAGTGATTCACTTCAACGACCACAACTCAATCTGGATTCAGGAGACTTATAACAAGATCCCAACGGTTCCCTGGTACACCACGGCGGGGGTCGGCTACACCTGGAGTTGGTGAGGACCCCAGAGCCAGAATCACCCTCTCATGCGCGGGTTGACCCAGCAGTTCACCACATCGGTCAACAGGTTCACCAGCACATAGGTCAGGCCGATCGACAGCAGGCAGCCCTGCACCAGCGCATAGTCGCGATTGGAAATGGCGCTGACCACCAGGCGGCCCAGGCCCGGCCAACTGAAGATGGTCTCCGTAACTATGGCCCCGGCCAGCAGCGCGCCGAACTGCAAGCCAACCACAGTCACAATCGGTACCAATGCATTGGGCAGCGCATGGCGACACACCACGGCGGTCTCGCTCAGCCCCTTGGCGCGAGCGGTACGAATGTAGTCCTGCCCTAATTCCTCAAGCATGGCGGTACGCACCATGCGGGTCAGAATCGCGGCCAGAGATGCTCCCATGGCAATGGACGGCAGTACCAGATAGTGCCAGTCGATGGAGTTGGTTCCCCCCGGGTTCGCCCCGGAGACCGGTAGCCACCCGAGGCTAATGGAGAAAACCAGAATCAGCACAGGGCCCAGGGCCAGTCCCGGAACGGAGAGCCCGAAAAGGCTCACCACAGACAGCACTTGATCGAGCAAGCGGCCACGTCGCACCGCTGCCAGGATTCCCGCAGGCAGTGCCAACGCCAGAGCCAGGAACAGGGCCGTCAGAGTCAGCGCCATCGTGTAGGGATAGCGAACGACGATGAGATGGGCCACCGTGTCGTGCAGGCGAATCGAGGTGCCCAGGTCGCCGTGAAGCACACCGGCCCAGTAGTGCAGATACTGCTGGTGGAGGGGTAGATCGAGCCCGATCTGATGGCGCAGAGCCGTGGTATCCGCGGGAGTGGCGCCGTCACCCAGCATCTGCAGAATCGGATCGCCGGGAACCAGATGAATGAGAAGAAATACCAGCGAAACCACCAGCCATACGACAGGAAGGGTGAGCGCGAGGCGGGTGAGGGTCTGCTTCATGGTCTGGATTCAACCATAAACCAGCGAACCGCAGGCAAGGCCCGCATGGCGTCAACCTGTCTCTTGAATGAAGAAGAAACCGAATGGAATCTACCCGTTAGAAGAAGACTAAGCCACGCCCATGTCCATATCGGAGCTTCAGAAAGAAAAGGAACAAAAGTCTTGCATTCAAAGACTTGTATGAATTACTTTTTCCCCGTCGCGCTTCTGAGCCGCAAGACCTGCCCGGCGCGATTTGCTTGAAAGTGTCTTCCCTCATTCCCCTTTTCCACCCATCGCACTACCGGAGATCCCCATGCGGAAAGTTTGCATTCGCTTGCCCCTTCTGCTTGCCCTAGAGACCTGTTTCCTGGTCACCCTCACCAACCCTGCTCCTGCCCAATCCGCGGATCTGATCACCCAGGCTGTGAACACCCAAAAAGTTGTCAGAGTGAACGACGTTCATCCTCTGGCTCAGGCCAAATACCAAACAGGCCGCCTGCCCGCAAACATGCCTTTGAAGCGCATGATTCTCACCTTGAAGATCAACCCCACGCAAAAGGCGCAACTGGACGAATTCGTGCGGCAGACTACCGACCCAACCTCGCTCAACTATCACAAGTGGATCACTCCAGCTCAATTCGGCGAGAAGTACGGGCCAAGCCAGGCTGATCTCGACAAAGTGCAAGCATGGCTCACGGGACAAGGACTCTCGGTGGACAAGGTCGCCGCGAGCCGTACATACCTGGAGTTCTCCGGCACCTCTGCGCAGGTGGAAAAGGCCTTTCAAACCGAGTTGCACACCTACAACGTGAATGGCCAAACCCACAAGGCCAATTCGGTCCCATCGGCGGTTCCCGAAGCGCTCGCCGATGTGGTCGCCGGTGCTCAATCGCTCAACGACTTCTTCTCCCTACCGGATTCGATCAAGAAAAACTATACGATCTCCGGCGACAATCATTTCCATATCGTTACGCCTGCCGATTTCGCCACCATCTACGATATAAATCCCCTCTACAAAGCCGGGATCGACGGCACCGGCCAGACCATCGGCATCATCGGACGCAGCAACATCAGTGTTCAGGACATGACGACCTTTCGAACCATCACCGGTCTGCCGCCACTCAAACTCAACGTCATAATCGATGGCCCCGACCCAGGTTTGGTTCCCAGCGACTCCGAGGGTGAGCAATTGCTCGATGTGAGCAACTCCGGCGCTGTGGCGCCCAACGCCACCATTGACCTGATCATCAGCCAGAACACGGCCTTCACCGATGGAACCGAGTTGGCGGCAGCCTACGCCGTCAACAATAACATCGCTCCTATTCTCAGTGAGAGTTACAGTCGCTGCGAGTTAGCAGGTTCCATAAGTCTCGATCTGTTCGACTCATACCTCCGGGAGCAGGCCGCGGCCCAAGGCATCACGTACATCATGGCCTCAGGCGATTCCGGCCCGGCTGGCTGCGACGGGCTTGGAAGCCCCGCTGCCTCCTTCGGCTATTCGGTCAGCGCAATAGCAGCCACCCCATTCGACGTCGCAGTTGGCGGAACCCAATTCAACGACCTGGCGAGCCCTTCGACGTATTGGAACTCGACCAATAGCGCCAACCTCGAATCTGCATTAAGCTACATTCCCGAGCAGGTCTGGGACACCAATGGTGTGGTCGAAGCGTCGGGCGGCGGACCCAGTTCCCTTTTTGCCAAGCCCGCCTGGCAAACAGGTCCTGGTGTCCCCAACGACGGTTCGCGCGACGTGCCCGATATCGCCTTCCTGGCCGGAGGCGACTCCGGGTATCTCGTCTGCGAGGCGGATGCGGGACAACCCTGCACTCCCGGCAGTAGCTTCATCTTCGTGTTTCAAGGCACGTCTGGAGGCGCCCCGGCCTTTGCCGGAGTCATGGCCCTCGTGAATCAGCAGACCGCGTCGATTCAGGGCAATGCGAACCCTGCCATCTACGCCATGGCCAACAACGCCACGCTCTATCCCAAGGCGTTTCATGACATCACCAGCGTGTCCAACGACGTCCCCTCCATCACCGGAGGAACCCTGGGCTATCAAGCAACCACAGGCTACGACCTGACCTCAGGATGGGGCACGCTTGACGTGAATCAGTTCGTAACCAACTTCAAAGCCGTGGGCACCGGTGCCACGACCTTGGCTATCACCGCCAATCAGGCCGTGGTGACTCACGGGCAAGATGTGACTTTCAACGTCACTCTTTCCCCGAAGACCGGCACTGCTATCCCCACAGGAGACGTGGCGTTTTACGCGTCAAATTCCGCGGGGACCCAAACGCTTGGATTCCAGTCCTACGACGGGACGACGAATACCTACGTCTACGACACAGGGGGATACGTACCCGGCGGGAAGCTGACCGTGTGGGCCCGGTACGCCGGCGATGCCAACTTCGCTCCGTCAACGTCGAACTCCGTAACCGTCCAGGTCAATCCCGAGCCGTCCACTGTGACCTTGGACTATCCTTCGATCCTTCCACCCCTCCCGTTTTTCCCTGAGATCCCAATTACCACCACATGGGGTAGCGCGCTGAGCGCCGCGGTGCAAGTGGTCGGCGCCAACTCCCAAGACAACTCGCCCACCGGCAAGGTCACTCTCACAGTGAATGGCTCGCCGGCCACCAGCATCTCTCTCACCAGCCTTGGGGAAGACGCGCAAGCGGCATACAACTACACACCCATCAATGTTCCGGCGTTCGCCCTCCCCGCCGGTTCCTACAGCTTGGTTGCAAATTACTCGGGTGACCTGGCATACCTGGGGTCCGCTTCTCCCACCTACACCCTGAATGTCGGGCAAGACAGCAGCACAGCTCTGATCTACGTCGACAAACCAGCTCCCTTGCCGAACACCAAAATCACTGTTCAGGCGTTCGTCGCGGAGGGATCAGGGACGTTCAACCCCTCTGCCACCGGTATGGTAACTTTCATTGACAATGGCGCCGCGATTGGCAACGTTCTGCTCCCGGCCAAAGCCATCCAGGCACCCTCTGGACTCTACGGCTACTTGGCGACTATTCCGGTAACATACACCGCGACAGGGACCCATACCATTCAGGCCAGCTATAGCGGCGATGCCAATGTTCAAGGGACCATTTCGCCCGTCTTCAACATCACGGTAGCGGCCAAGAGCCCCACGTCGTCGACCGTCGCCGCCCCCGGCAGTACCCAAGGGCAGCAGCAAGCCGGCAGCATTGTCTTCACCGACACTGTGGTCGGCGACAGCAATGGCCCGACACCGACCGGTACAGTCATCTTTTCTGACGGCACAACAAGCCTCGGCAGCGCGACTCTGGTTGCTGGAATCGCCACTTTCACCACCACCTCGTTGGCTTTGGGATCGCACCGGATCTCGGCAACCTACAACGGCGACTCCAACTTCGAATCCTCGGTTTCACCCGCCAACGTGCTGAACGTCGTGAATTTCACGGTGAGCGCCAGCTCTGCCACGTCTATCGTCCAAGCCGGAGCGGTTTCTGCTCCCATCACTATCACGGCAACCGACAGCAGTGGATTCTTCGGCAACAATGCGATCCCCATTGCCTTTACCTGCAGCGGTCTGCCGACTGGCACCACCTGCATCTTCAGCCCGTCCACTGAGCAGTTCAATCCGGTTTCCAACTCCACCAGTTTCTCGGCCGCTACCAGTGTCACCTTTACCACCGTTGGACCGACGCTCTCGACCGCCTCGCTGCGGGTCAAGGGTTCAACAACGAAAGCAGGCCTGGGAGCTACAGGTGGACTCACGCTAGCCGCCCTTCTGCTCTGCATTCCATTCCTCGGCAAGCGTCTGCGGAAGTTCGGAATGCTCGCGATCTTGGCGGCCGTGGGCCTGCTCGCGGGTATCGATGGGTGCGGCTCCAGCGGACCACCTCAGTACAACATCGCCAACCCTGGGACCCCGGCCGGAACCGCCAATGTCACCATCACGGCAACTGCAGGAAGCACCGTCCAAACCACCACAATCGCCCTGACCGTGACCTCGGCGATCACCCAAGAATGATCGCCACACAAACAAACGGCTGGGACAGAAGATCGTCCCAGCCGTTTTCTTTTGATACAAGCCCTGTCTGACACCGCGCTCAGACTATGTCGAGGCTCTTACTTGTAGACCTCGGGGATAAAGCTCTGCTCCTGGATGGGCGGGCGCACGTACTTGGACTTGATGATCGGAGGCAAATCCAACGGCTCCGGTGTCAGGTCGCGATACGGAATCATGGAGAGCAGGTGACGGATCACATTGAGACGAGCCGCCTTCTTGTCTTCGGCGTTAACCACATGCCACGGCGCCTGCTTGAGATCGGTGACGGCAAACATCTCGTCTTTGGCGCGCGAGTAGTCGGCCCAATGCTTGCGCGACTCCAGGTCCATGGGGCTCAGCTTCCAGCGCTTCGTAGGTTTGGTCATGCGGTCTTGAAAGCGGCGCTCCTGCTCGGCGTCGCTCACGGAAAACCAGTACTTGATCAGGATGATGCCGGACCGAACCAGCATGCGCTCGAACTCCGGGCAGCTTTGCATGAATTCCTGATACTGCGACTCGGTGCAGAAGCCCATGACCCGCTCCACGCCAGCGCGATTATACCAACTGCGGTCAAACAGGACCATTTCGCCGCCGGCGGGCAGATGTGGTACATAGCGCTGAAAATACCACTGCGTCTTCTCCCGCTCGGTAGGTGTTCCCAAGGCCACAATCCGGCACACTCGCGGATTCAGCGACTCGGCGATGCGCTTGATGGCGCCACCTTTCCCGGCCGCGTCGCGACCCTCGAAGATCACCACCACGCGCAAGCTTTCATGGCGGATCCACTCCTGAAGCTTCACCAGTTCCACCTGCAGGCGGCGCAACTCGCGCTCGTAATCGCAATCCTTGCCCAGATGCAGGGCGACTGCGTTCTCCGGGTTAGGCGATACCTCGGCCTGCGCTTCTGCCACTGCCGATTCCTCTTTGTGGTCGGCATCTTCATGCTTCCGCTTGTTCTTGTGAGCCACTGGTCTTCCTCCGGCTGCTGTGGCGGGTCGTCCTGTTCCCTCCCCGCCCGATCCGATCTTCATTCCGGCTCGTATTGCAGTCAGTCAGTCATTCTATCGGCCCAACGCGTTGCGCCGCTATCGGAAAAGTGGCTCCTGCCCATGGTCCTTCCCGAATGTCAGAAAGTGAATCGTGCCCCTCCGCTCGGATACAACGGCATCTGATTCACTCGCTGCATGGGGATACCATTTGTCTCGTACTGCGAGCATGTCGGATCGTCGATGCACCTCGGCAGCCAGGCATACCCGAGAAAGTTATTTCGGTTCAAAGCATTCTGCAGGCCACCGTACACATTCATGGTCTTTGCTTTGAAATGGAAGTTGCGGTTCGCGGAGAAATCCAACCGATTGTATGCCGATCCCCGAACTCCATTCACCTGACTGAGATCGTAGATGCCGCGCTGCTGGGCGATCGAGAGAGGCAGATTGAACGGAGTATACGGCCGTCCGCTGCTGTAGGTGTCGCGAAGAGAGAATTCTACCGAGCCGGGCAAACGGTAGGTCATCATTGCGTTACCCACAAATGGAAGATCGAAGTTGCCGCTCCGCATCACACCGTCTGCCGCCGAATACTTGGTGCGCGAATAAGTCGACGTGGCCATCAGCCGCATGCGGGTCCCAACACGTCCCCGCATCACCAGTTCCACGCCGTTTGACTCTCCCTTGCCTCCCGACTTCAAGGGAAGCCAAGTGAACTGCTGACCAAGATTGTCCACCATGTTCGCCAGCATCAGACTCGGATACTCCATACTCTCCGGCTCATTGGCGTATGTTTTGCGATAGGCTTCAACGCTCACCGTTGCCATGCTCATGCGCCACAGGTCCGCGCCAGCTGAAAACTGCTCTGCCTGCATCGGCAGCAGATTCCGGTTACCCGCATAACTGAGCAGATCCATGTAGGACGGAAGCTGCGAGGAGCGACGATAGGCAGCGTTCACCGTCTGGTGCTGGCTGATCCGGAAACCAAGCGAAGCGCGCGGTTCGAATACATGGGCTGAAGGCATTTGGAATGTCTCCGCGCGAATTCCACTCATCAATGTCCATCGCTGCCCTAGCTGACCCGTGATCTCCGCGAAACTCCCTGTCTCCAACGAAGACGGTGCCCGGTTGAAGCTGTCGGCGTCCGTCCAGGCGGCGTTGGAATTGAACGGCGACTGCGCTCCAGCGGGCTGCTGCACCGCGTAATTGAACTTCAGGAACCGGTTCGATTCGCCCGCCGAAAACAGCCAGCCATGAACATTCCGTTGCAGACTGTACCCCAGAACATCGAACCGGTCACGGCTCAACTCGCTGTAAATCGGAGTCGTACCCACGGGATTGCAATGGTTGGCGCCATCTCCCTGTTGATAGACACCGTTAACCATTTGGTTCTGTTGATTGATGTCCTGCTCCTGCGTTCCATGGCTGAAGGTCAGCGTCGAGACTCCTTTCGCCCCGAGAAGATGCTGCCACACCGCACCATTGGTTCCACGCGAGCCACCGTATTGCGTGTCGACTGTGAGTGTCTCCGCAGGGTCCCCGGCGCAAGGGCTCACATTGATTGAATCGGCCCCATCGATACTCAGAAAGCTGATCCGATCTGCTTCACGCGGCGTCCACTCGAACCGTCCCAACCCATTCGTGTAGATGGGAACGCCATTCAATCCGATGTCCTTCGTAACCAGATTCAAAAGGCTGCGATGTGCAGAGAGAAACATGCTCCCCTTGGCTCCCAGAGGCCGTTCCCAGAATCCCCCCGCACCCGCGATTCCCACACTCACCTCTCCCAATTCTTCCGGCTCGTTCCGATCGCGTGTGTGAATCTCGATGACTGAAGAAAGACGGCTCGAAAACCGCGCGTCGGATGCGCCGGTCTGCAGGTCCACGTCGCTGATCGAATCCGTGTCGATCATGGAGGTAAACCCGCCCGTCGTGCCCTCCACAGACAAGTGGTTGATGTTCGGCACCTCTAATCCATCCACCACATAGAGATTCTCCGATGGATTGCCGCCACGGACCAGAACATCGTTGCTCGCGTCGGACTTGCCCGTCGCTCCCGGCATCATCTGCAAATAACGGGTGAAGTCCCCATAGGTCCCCGCCGACGCCTGAATCTCGCCTTGAAAGGCCTGATGCAACGTCAAGGCGCTTTGACTATCCCGCGCATCGGCCCGCACCTCTACAGTGCTGTGCGAAGGAGCAAAGGCTCCCGGAACAGCCCCACCCACATTCCGCACCGGCCCCGCCGATGTGTTCGCGAATCCCGACACCTTCAACGGATTACCCAATTCAGATATCGCGGGAGCCATATCCAGCACCACGTATCTGTTCCAGGCAAATGGAGTCATGGCAGGTTCAAAATTCAGTGCGGCATTCTGCGCAAACGAAACAACGCCAGATCCAAAACCGCAAAGCAAAGAGGCAAGGGCAAACCAGCTCAACCGCCCATTCAATTGAAAAGAACGCATGGAAGTCCCTTCGCTCCCAGCTCGGCTGGGGCAAGTGAGATTTCCCGTAAACTCATCCAATGCCAGGCATTGCCTGCCCTCCAGGAGGAACGACCCCAATGGTCTCCAGGCAGATCAGGCAAATACCGAAACTCTGCAGATGGACTTTCTACTTTCCCTACTCCATCGGCGCGGTAAAGCAACGGCGCGAGAGGTCTTTGCGCCCAGGAGCTATAGGTCGACTCCAGTTACGTGCTATGGCTGACGAAGTTACTGCGTGCGACCAGCTTGCTGAGATTGAAAGACGCGAAAAGCGCACGACATCCCGGCCACAACCACGAATGGGTTATGCGGACAAGAGAGGCATTTTCGCGGATTTCATCCCAGCGGCGGGATCCGGTAACCTTTCAAGCGATGAAAAGAGTCGCTTTCTATTCCTGGGCGCCCAGGTCACGGGGCACCCCTCACCGTGAAGTTATCCGGTTACCTATGTGACGTCGGTGATACTGATCACGCACCGTTAGTGCATTACTAGCTCGAAAAGGTTAGAATTAACTCACAATCTCAGCATTTTAGTAACTTAGTGTATCGTTTCGAGTCACGCGTTAGATACCTCCAAGAACATAGGAAAAGTCGGCCCCGAGCCTAACTTGCTGATCTTCTTCTCGTCCACCGGGATCAACGGCCGTCTCGTCTCTTTCTCGTTTCGCTTTAGTTTTTGTTTTGGATTTGACCTTGCAAATTTTTGCTCTGCAAACAAATTCGGCCCCAAAATGACCCGCCCTCCAAGACCGAAGAACTGGATACCAAAAACGCCTCGGCCCTTCCCGAGGGAAGGGCCGAGGCGTTTTCGCTTTGAATCGAAACTAGTTGATGGTCAGAGCAACCGTTGTTGTTTGCGTGATGGTCCCGGAAACTGCCGTAACCGTAACCGTGTAGTTGCCGGTTGGCGTGCCTGTAGACCCGCCGCCGCCACCACCGCCGCCACCGCTATTGCCACCACCGCCGCCGCAGCCAATTGCCGCAGCCGACACGAAGATCGCCAGCAAGCCAAACATCAGCAGCCAGTTACGACGCCGTCTGGGAACGCTGAAGAACAGCAGAATGGCCAGTGCGGCTCCGCCCGCGTACGGTCCGAAAAGCCTTGCAGGCTGGTTGAGAGAGCTGGTAGCCCCCGTGGTGTTGACCGTAAGGGTGATGGCTGCCGGGCTGGCGGCAACCACATTCACCGTGGCCGGCACCGAGCAGGTCGGCGCATCGGTGGCAGCTACTGGCGTGATGCTGCAACTCAAAGTCACGCTGCCGGTGAAACCGTTCTTCGAAGAGATGCTGAGTGCCGCCGTACCGCTCGATCCCACCGTACCGATGGTGATGCTGGGCGCCGGAGTCCCAAAGCTGAAGCTCGGCAAGTTGACGTTGGCGTTGACCAGAGTGGTTTGGGTGATCGCCGTCCCCGCCTTATTGGTCCCCGTTCCCGTGACGGTCACAGCGTAAACGCCTGCGGTTGTCGTTGACGTTGTGCTGATCGTCAGCACGTCGGTCCCCGACCCGGAGGCCACGGTTGCGGAAGCCAGGCTGCACGTGGCCGGGCTGGTCGCCCCTGAAGGTCCGCTGACGGCACAGCTCAGATTCACGGTTCCATTAAAGGAGCCCAAGGGAGTTACGGTGATCGTCGAGGTGTTGTTGGAGTTGATGCCCGCATCCAGAGAAAGATTCCCGCTGCTTGACAGTGCGAAGCTCTGTGAACCGGCCTGTGAACCGGTGACCACCACCTGAACTCCCAGCGTGTGCACATATTCGCCGGTGGGGTCTGTACCGGTGATCAGCACGTTGTAAGACGTGTTGGCCGCAAACGCCGAGGCGTTGACGGTGAGTGTCGCCGAGGTGCTGCTCCCGCTGGTCAGCGTCGCAGATGAAGGCAGAGTGCAGGTGATGCCTGGGGCCGCCGTGCAAGTCAGGCTCACATTACCGCTGAATCCGATTGCCGAAGCCACATTGATGCCCGTCGTGGCACTGCCGCCTGCTGTTACGGGAAGAACGGTGGTGTCGGGAGTCAACGTGAAGTCGGCCAGCGAGTTAAGAACCGGGTTGTTCAGCACAACCGCCGACGGGTTGTAATTGTTGTCCCCAAGGTACTGCACTGTGATGTAGTTCGCTCCCAGAAAGAGCGATTGGCTGTTCAGCGTGATGGAGAAGTTCGAGATGTCACTGGAACCGGTTGAGAGAGAAGCTGCGACCGAGGAGTTGCCAGAGGAATAGACGTAGACCTGTCCCGTTGGCGCCGCCTTTCCGCTCTGACCGGTCACGGTTCCTGTAAGCGTCACCGTAGTGTTCGGCGAAATGCTCCCGCTGAGGGTCGCCGCGGTCACAGAGTTCAGCCCCCCATCGTTGTTGGTGGTTTCAATCGGAATCGAGTAATTGGTATTCGAGATTGCCTTGTAATTCGTGTCTCCGGAGTAAGCGACCCCGACTGTATAGTTCCCGCTGATTGTTCCCGCAGGCACCACGAAAGTGGCCACACCTTCTACAGCAAGGTCTGTAGGATCGACGGCCGTAGTCAGCGTCGCGGTTCCGGAAAACCCTGTCAGTGTACTGGTGAGTGTCACGCTGCCGGTCGGCGGCGCAACCGCGACGGGAGCTCCCGATGAGGCAGGAGAGTTGGCTTGTGCCCCATTCTCTATCTGCACAGTCAGCACCGTCGGCTGGCCGGGTCCGTTGATCAGATCGTTGTTCGATCCGTCGATAACCGAAGTGTTCAAAACGACCACCGGTGTATCTTGCACAACAGTGAAGGGAATGGCCGCAGCCGATGTCGACTTGTTATAGCTCTGATCGCCACTGTAACTTGCGGACACCGTATGCGCGCCCACCGCGAACGGGGCGTTGTATTCCGCGTCGCCCTCGGCATTGATCACGACCGTGTTCAGGGTTGTCGAACCGTCCAGGAAGGTAACTGTGCCGGTGGGGGTGCCGTACGCAGGGCAGGCCGCTGTGCCTGTGATGCAGGACTGTTCCGCGGCAAGCTGCGAACTGGGAGCCACCATCGCGCTCAGGTTCATCTGCGTACCGTAGTCGACCGAGGTTCCCGGTGCCGTCGTGGGAGTCCCGTCGTAGGCACGGACGTAGAAGGCAACGCCGCTCGATTCGGGATTTACGGTGATCGATACCGGCGTCGAGCTGCTCATGCCGTTGGTGCCGTCGCCGCCGTACTGGCCCCAGATGTTATAGGTCCCGCCAGGCAGATAATTGATGTTCGGGCCCGAATAGCTGCCATTGCTCAAGGTGAAGAACGTTTGCCCTTGTTGCAGCGGTTCCGGGCTACTGGTCATCAACGCCACATCACCGCTGGCCGTGCCGTTGGCAACGGTCACCGTGCCGCTGACACTGATCGGCGTGCCATGGGTGAAGCTGGTCGAGGAAGGCGTCAGCGTCGTCGTGGTCGAGGCGAACTTTACGCTGCCCCAATTCGTCACCAACTGGTTTGCGTCCACCGTTCCCAAGCCGGTTGCAAGGTCGTAGCCCACCCCGGCGTTGTATTCTGCCGTAGTCCCGGCGCCGATTTCACCTTCCTGCACACTGACCGAATTGCCGTTTGAATCCGTCACAACGACTGTGGCCGGGTTGGAAACGGCAATGCAGTTCAACGAACCGACGGCGCAAGGCACCGTGTTGGTGCCAACCGTCACATCGTTGAAAGCCTTGGGAAACTGCTTGGCAAGCGGATAAAGGACAAAATCCGCCTGGCCTTGGGGTCCGTATTTCTGGTTTACCAAAGCCATGATGCCCGCAAACGATGGCGTTGAAGCGGAAGTGCCGCCGACGCCGTAGATTTGCAGGGTCCCGCTGCTCGAAACCGGTTGGCAGTCGCCGTCTATGGCGCAAATCGGATAGTAACTATCGTTAAACCCGTTGGCGGCAAACAGTGAGACGTCGGGGATATCGCGCACCCCGTCGGCCGGTACGCCTGTTCCAACCTGCCAAGCCGGTTTCGGATACCCTCCTGTGCAGGTCGCGGTCGCTCCGCTCGAGGTGTACGTGGCCAAGGCGCAATTGCTCGCGCCGCCGCTGCCGCCGACAATGTTGCTCGAAGGGGTGGAATCGCTGGCCGAATACTGATCGAACAGATCCAAGCCATACTGACTGTTATTCCACGGCTGTTCGGGGATGTGGCCAAGGATCGAAGCTGTAGGGGTGTTGTTGCTGAGAGCGGTATTCCAATAGGTGGCGAGTTGCGCATCGACCGCCGATTGGCCTTGGCTAAACGAACTATAGTAAAAATCGGTTCCACCGACCGCGACGTTGAACGGCGTAGAGGCCCAACCGCTAACCTGCTGACCATCGCTGGCATATTCGACAGAGTTCTCGTTGTCGCAACCGGCCGAGCCGCTGTCTCCTGTGGAGACCAAGACGGTGATCCCTTGCGCCGCAGCCTGTTCCCAAAGGTTGCTTAGAAACTGGTTCCCCGAGCCAAGGGCGCTTTCGCAATTTCCAAAACTTATGCTCATGATCGGGGCCACGTTGCCATAAACGGCATGCTCGGCCGCCAGGACCAAGCCGCTTTCCAATGTCGTATCTGCCCCAATGACCAGATCGACCGTGGCATTGGGCGCTACCGCGCCGGCCCATTCCACGTCCAGATACGCTTCAACGGAGGCATCATTGGGGCCATCGGGATTATTGATGCCGTCCACTCCGGGGTCATTGCCGTCGATGATCACTTGCGGCGGATTGGCCGGAAGGCCGAAGATGCTGCGGAACGAATTGACCCGCGCGACATTGATATTCGATTCGTTGATGATGGCGATGGTCTGGCCCGCACCGGTTATCCCCGCGCTGTAAAGCGGATTCAGATCGTACTGAACCGCATAATCGGCCGGCGAAAGCACAAAATTGTCATTGATCGCGGCGCCGCTGGGACCAATCGTCCACTGGGGCTTCGCCTTGTCCGTCTTGGGGTCATAACTCGCTTCCCCGAGTTGTTTCAGGTGGCTCTTCACCTGGAAGTTGTTCAGAGAGACAAACCCGCCCACAACCGGCGCAAGGGCGGCAGGGATCTTGGGGTCGGATGCATTGGCGTAATGCGTTTGGCCGTTCACCTGATACTGGTGAATCGAAGTATGGAAAGCATCGCGCATCAGGCCCACGTTTCCTGAGAACTCGATGGTCTGCTTTCCAGGATTCACCTTGCTGACGCTGAATCCGTGGCTGGCAAGCCAGGTCTGGACGGCTGCAATGTCCTCGTCGGATGGTCCAAACTGCTTGCCAAACTCGTCCGGCGTCAGCCATTTGTGGTAGCTGGCAGTTCCGGGGGTATGCAGATCGCCGATCAGTTGGCGCAGTGCGGTCTCCTGACTGGCGCTACGTTTCAGAACCAGATGCATACGCTCCAATTGCATCCCGTCAGGCGCAGCCCCTCGATCGTGGGCGGCGGTGGCCAGCGGATGCACGGTGCCTCTCAGGGTTACCAGCTGACTTTCGTCGATCTGGCTCACAATCCGTCGTGCGGGAGCGGCATTCTGAGCGATTGCGGCAATGCCGCAGAAGAGTGTACCGGCCAAAACGAACAGGGGAAGCGAACGGAAGGGACGCATACTGGTTTCCCTGAAACCTTTCTTCGGAGAGAAAACCCCGAATTTCGAATCATTGACGTTGATTGAAGTTGAAAGTTGAAGAGGCAGAAGCTGGAAACAGCCCACCAACGGGGCCGCTCCGCAATGAACATGAAGTCTACGACATTGTGATTCTTCGCCACCGGATCAACCACGCCCAAGAGACGTCGATCCGGCACAAGGAACTCAAATCTGGCATCTATTCTCTATAGATGCCGAGGACAGTAAACCTGTTCTCCATACAAGAAGAGATTCTAACCGGCCCGCAACCCAACAGAACCCAACACTTCAGGAAAACGCAAATCAACTGAACAGTTTAGACGTGATTTTTTCGCGAATGGCTACACGCACGGCAAGATTCTTCTGGAACTCTCAGCGCTTCATTTGACTCCTCGCCTGCACCTCGGTTACCAGGTTTGGCCTTCCGTAACGCGAAAAACCCCCACGGACAAAGAAATGTCCGTGGGGATGGGGCCTTTGCTTTCGCAACGGCCTATTTGACCGGCAGCACGATGGCCTGGGTCAGCTTGATTTTGCCCTCCAGTTGCGGATCCACGGAAGAACGGCTCACATGCACCGTGAAAGCGCCCGCATCGGCATGCCAGGCAGCGGCCTTTTCGTCGTACCAGGTGAAACTGCGCGCCGTCAGCGGCACCGTCACCTGGCGGGTTTGGCCGGGCTCCAGCACCACCCGAGCAAACCCCTTCAGCTCTTGCGGAGGCCGCGGAACTTCAGGGTGATCTTCGCTCACGTAGACCTGGGCCACGTCGGCTCCGGCCTTGGTGCCGGTGTTGGTGACATCGAAGCTGACCTCGTATGCTCCATTTCCGGTTCCCGCCTCAATTGACAAGCCGGAGTATTTGAAGCTGGTATACGAAAGCCCGAACCCGAACGGAAACAGCGGCTTCACCCCATTGTGTTCGTAGCCGCGATAGCCCACAAATACGTCGTCCTTGTAGGGAACTGTCAGCGTCCCTGGCGTCGGATAGTAGAAGGCGTAGGACGGGTTGTCGGCCAGGCTCCGCTCCCAGCTGATGGGGAGCCGTCCCGAGGGATTCTGGTCGCTGAACACAACCTCGGCCAGCGCCGTCCCGCCCTCCTGGCCCGGATACCAGTTCTGCATCAAGCCGGCCACCTTCTCGACCCAGCGCGAAGCATCCACGCTGCCGCCGGCCGTCACCGTCACAATTGTGTTGGGATTCACTGCCGCGATCTTTTCGATCAACTCTTCCTGCCCCGGGGGCAGTTGGAACTCGCGGTCCGCGCCTTCGGTTTCGATGTCCTGGTTGTACCCGACTGCCACGATTACGGCGTCGGCCTTCTTGGCCATGTCGATGGCCGACTGGTTCACCAGCGCATCCTGCGCCACAACACCGATCTTGGTGGATCCCTCGCCGAACTGGGGCGCGCTCAAAACCTGGAGTTCCACCTTGTGCGGTCCAGGAGTCAGTTCCAGCGTCCTCTGCGCCAGAGCGTATTTCGGAATCTCCGCATGGTCGATCAGGGTCTTTCCGTCCACTACCAGCCGGTATTTGCCCTGGTTTTCGACAAAGACGACGTATTTGCCCGGCGCCTGCGCAAAGTAGTAGCCCGTCCAGCGAGTGAAGCGTGGCGGCCCACCCATATTCATGAAGGCATCCATCTGGTCGGCGGTGATGGAGTTGAACATCTCCGAAAGATCGGGGTTGTCCAGGATATTCTGCCCGCTCGTCGCCGTCATCTCCGTGCGGGTTGCCACAGGCTTGCCTTCGAATTTGTCGTTGTCGAAGGTGTCCACCGTGAGTCCCTGAACGAATTTGTCACTCTGGAGGCTGAAAGCGGAGCGCATCGACAACACCGAAAGCTTGGCAACGCCCCGGTCATAGAGCACGTTGGCACTGGCGCGCAGCCGGTCGCTGATGCCCTTCAAGATGCTGACTTCGGAAAAGGTCGGCACCATGCCGCTGCCGCCCGCCGTTGGAATCGCCGGAAACGCGTCCGGCCCGATCACGGCGATGGTCTTCACCTTGGCCGGGTCGAGCGGCAGCAGGTTGCCCTTGTTCTTCAACAGGACCAGACCCTCGCGCGCGCCCTGAAGCGCAGCCACGCGTCCCTGCTGGTTGTAGCGGGAAATGGTGTCGTCCAGCGGATCGTGTCCCATCCAGCCGAAACGGTAGCCGTCGTGCAGAATACGGCGGATCTTGTCGTCGATGGTCGGCTCTTTCACCGTTCCGGCTTTGATCGCCGGCAGAAGCGCCTTGGCGTTCATATAGGTCCCGAAAGGCATCTCCAGGTCCATGCCACCGTTGGCAGCGGCCACGCCGTCGTGGGTCGCGGTCCAGTCCGACATCGTCACACCGTCGAATCCCCACTGCTGCTTGGCGATTTCGACGTTCAGATGATAGTTGGCCGTGGCGTGCACGCCGTTGATCAGGTTGTAGGAGTCCATGATGGACCCCACGTGTGCCTGCCGCACCGCGGCTTCGAACGCCGGCAGGTAGATCTCGCGCAGCGCCCGCTCGCTCACGACGGAATCCGAAGTGAAGCGGAAATACTCCGAGTTGTTGGCGGCATAGTGCTTGATCGTGGCGCTCACACCCTGCGACTGCACGCCGTTAATGTAGCCCACCGCGATCTGGCCGGCCAGATAGGGGTCCTCGCCAAAATATTCGAAGTTGCGGCCGTTCAACGGGGCCCGGTAGATGTTCACGCCCGGACCAAGCAGAAAGCTGGCTCCGCGCGAGCGTGCATCGCGTCCGAGTTGCGTGCCGATTTGCACAGCCAGGTCGCGGTCCCACGAGGCAGCCAGGCCGATCCCGGCCGCATAGGCAGTCGAGGGCGGGGGAATGTGCGCGCCAACCGGGCCATCGCTCATGCGGAAGGCGGGGATTCCCAGCCGCGGAATGCCCGTGGAAGCCATCATGCTTGAGCCGGAGAGCATCTGGATCTTCTCTTCCAGCGTCAGCTTTGAGATGGTGTCGTTGATCTTCTTCTCATCGTCCGCACTCTGCGCGCAGGTAACTGTCCCGGCCACAAGGACCGAAATGGACAAGCATAGGGTCAAAAGGACTTGGGGTATCCTTCTGGCTTGAATCGTGTACTGCATGGTGCCCCCTGAAGGGGTAACCGGGCAATTCTAAGGCACAAGCCTCAGCCCTGGTCAGCCGCGTGAAATGGCTCTCGCGGACCCGGTCTGGCTGTCGCCAATATCCGGCCCGCTGAGAATTGACTCTGGATCTATGCAAGTACGACGAACGCCGCAAGCCGGGAGCCGCATTTTCCTCGGAGAAATATTTTCCATACAGAATTTGCCTGATCGCGGTTTTTCAACCCCAGTTCCGCACTTGCCCCGACACATTCGAGTGCAATAGACAACACCTGTTTCTATCGAATATGATTCCCTTTTCCAATCCGTAGGTCCTGCGGTACCTGGAAAGAGCCATGCGCGCCTCGCTGTTCATCACCTGCTATAACGACACGCTCTTCCCGGAAACCGGCCGTGCGGTAGTGCGTCTGCTTGAACGTCTGGGTGTGGAACTCGGCTTTCATCCGAAGCAGACCTGCTGCGGCCAGATGCACGCAAACACGGGCTTCCGCGGTGAAGCTTTTTCCCAGGCCAAGCGTTTTATTCGCCTTTACCAGGATGTTGAAAACGTAGTCATTCCCTCTTCATCCTGCGTGGCCATGATCCGCGATCAATACCCGGGTCTCATTGACGAACTTGGCAGCCAGGCACTCAGTAAAGATTTCGCTGCCCTTTTGCCCCGCGTGTTCGAGTTGAGCGAGTTCCTCATCGACCGGCTCGCCGTTGAAGACGTCGGCGCCTACTTTCCCCATCGTGTGACCTACCATGCCAGTTGCCATGGGGTCCGTGCCCTCCATCTGGGCGACCGGCCTTATCGCTTGTTGTCCAAGGTCCGGGGATTGCAGCAAGCGCCGCTCGCCAACGTGGATCGCTGCTGCGGCTTTGGAGGAACCTTCTCCATCAAGAACGCCGAAGTCTCCTCGGCCATGCTCGCCGTCAAGCTTCAAGACATTGTCTCCACCGGCGCCGAGTTCTGCACCGCTCTCGACAACAGTTGCCTCATGCACTTGGGCGGGGCCATGCACCGCCAGTATG
This sequence comes from uncultured Occallatibacter sp., assembly GCA_964560845.1. Lineage (GTDB taxonomy): Bacteria > Acidobacteriota > Terriglobia > Terriglobales > Acidobacteriaceae > Telmatobacter. The sequence goes on from CAZLMY010000022.1 coordinate 37,137, forward strand.
CGGGGATGAAGACCATTCACCTGGCACAGATTCTGGCTGCTACGCAGGAATCGCCGGCGGAGGCCACGTCATGACCCCGGCCGACCTCGCCGCGCACCCCATCCTCGATCCCACGCTCGCGCCGCCGTTTCCCCAGGCTGCATTGCCCGTGTTGCGCAATCCGCAACTGCGCAAGAACGTGGCCCACGCCATCGATGTCATCCAGGCCAAGCGAGCCAAACTGGTCCAGGAGAAGGCCGACTGGCAAGAGTTGCGCGCCGCCGCATCTGCCATCCGCAACCATGCGCTCGATAACCTGGCTTATTACCTCGAACTGTTTGAAACCCGCTGCACCGCCGCCGGGGGAATCGTGCACTGGGCAGCCGATGCCGCCGAGGCCCGCGAGATCGTCCTCACCATCCTGCGCGAGGAGAACGCTACCGAAGTCATCAAGATCAAGACCATGACCTCGGCCGAAATTCAACTGAATCCCTTTCTCGAAGCCGCCGGGGTCAACGTCTTCGAAACCGATCTGGCGGAGATCATTCTGCAACTCGGCGAGGGCGAACCCTCGCACATCGTGGTGCCGGCCTTGCACGTCAATCGCGGTCAGGTTTGCGAAATCTTTGCCCGCCGCCTGGGCCTGCCCGACCTCTCCGACGACCCACAGGCCCTCACCACCGCGGCCCGCAACTATCTGCGCAAGAAATTCCTCTACATCCCCACCGCCATCGGCGGCGCCAACTTCCTGGTGGCTGAAACCGGCTCTGTGGCCGTCGTCGAGTCCGAGGGCAACGGACGCATGTGCCTCACCCTGCCCCGCACTCTCATTACCCTGGCCGGAATCGAAAAAGTCATACCCCGCTTTCAGGACCTCGAAGTTATGCTCCAGGTCCTTGCCCGCTCGGCCACAGGCGAGCGCATGAACCCTTACACCTCGCTGTGGACCGGCGTCACTCCCGGCGACGGCCCGCAGCAGTTCCACGTCATATTGCTCGACAATCAGCGCTCCGCGATCCTCGGCCGTGCCAAAGAACGCCAGACCCTCAAGTGCATTCGTTGCGCCGCTTGCATGAACGCCTGCCCGGTCTATCGCCAGACCGGCGGCCACGCATACGGCTCGGTCTATCCCGGCCCCATCGGCGCCATTCTCACCCCGCAACTGATGCAGATGCACCATGCGCAGTCTTTGCCCTATGCTTCCTCGCTCTGCGGCGCCTGCTACGAGGTCTGCCCCGTCAAGATCGACATCCCCGAGGTCCTGATCGATCTGCGCGCGCAAGTGGTCGACCAGGAACGCAAGCGCGGTGCGCGATTCTTCGATCCCATGTTCCTGGGCATGAAGATCTCCAATTTCCTCTTCGCCGAAGCCTGGCGGTTTCGCCTTGCGCAGTTGCTCGGCCGCTTCGGCCTGCGTTGGTTTACCTCCAAAGACGGCTGGATTCACAGCCTCCCAAGCCTGGGCGCGAAGTGGACCCAGACCCGCGACCTGCGCGGCCTGCCGCCCCAGACTTTCCGCGACTGGTGGGCGACCCGTGCTACCGATGCCGGCAAGGAGGAAAAATGAACGAATTCACCCGCCGGGCCATTCTGGATCGCGTTCGGCTGGCGACGCATTTCCCGTCGAAAGGGCAAACCACCGACTCCTACCTGAACCTGCCCCGTACTTATCTCAGCAGCGGCCAGCTCTGCCCTGAAGATCGAGTCGCCTTGATGATCGAGCGCCTTCGCGAATACGGCGCAGACGTTGTCGAATCAACCGTCAAAGATCTTCCCGCTGCCATCGCGACACAATTGGAAGCTGGCGGGAGGCATTCCTTCGTTGCGCCTCCCGGAATCCCCCCGGCCTGGCGAGACAAGAAATTCGATTGGAAAATCGATCGCCACCTGACCCATGACGAAATCGAACAGGCAGAAGGCGTTCTCACCGCCAGCTACTGCGGCGTGGCCGACTCCGGAACCATTGTGCTTCACCACTCTCCAACAGTGGGCCGGCGCATCCTAACGTTGCTGCCCGATTGGCACCTCTGCATCCTCAATGCCAGCCAGATTGTCGAATCCCTCCCCGAGTATTTCCAACGCTGCACGCAGCCGCCGGCTGTGGCTACTTTCATATCCGGGCCCAGTGCCACCGCCGACATTGAAATGACGCGAATCAAAGGTGTGCACGGACCTCGCTTCCTCAACGTGATTCTGGTAAACGATCAAAGCGCCTCGCATAGTCGAGCACCAAAAAGGCATTGAACATGACACAGTTGGATCCCGCTCTGTTAGAAAAAACTCGAACGGCATTGGATTCCTTTCAAATCGAGATTCCCTCCTGGGGTTTCGCCAACACGGGAACCCGGTTCGGCAAGTTCCTGCAAGCTGCCGCCGCCTCCACCATCGAAGAGAAATTCGCCGACGCTGCCGAGGTCAACCGGCTCACCGGCGCCACCCCGACGCTTGCCCTGCACGTGCTCTGGGACCTGCCAAACGGCTTGGCCGATGTCCCCGAAGTCGCTGCGTTGGAAACCCGCTTCGGCATCCGTGCCGGGTCCATCAATCCCAATCTTTTCGAGGACCAGGAATACAAGTTCGGCTCCCTCTGCAATCCCGCCGCCGAGATTCGCCAGCAAGCTATTCGGCATACGTGCAACTCGGTCGAAATCGCCAGGCAGCTCGGCTGCCGCGACTTGTCCCTGTGGCTGCCCGACGGCTCCAACTACCCCGGCACTCAAAATATGCGCAAACGCATCGCCTGGCTTGAGCAGTCTCTCTCTGTCATCCATGCCTGCCTGGGTCCCGACCAGCGGTTGCTGATCGAATACAAGCCCTTCGAGCCGGCTTTCTATCACACCGACATTGCCGATTGGGGCATGGCCTCGCACCTGGCCCGCACCGCCGGGCCGCAGGCGCGCGTCCTGGTCGACACCGGGCACCACTACGCCTCGCAGAACATCGAACAGATCGTCGCCTGGCTGTTGCATACCGGACTTCTGGGCGGCTTCCACTTCAACGACCGTCGCTATGCCGACGACGACCTGACCCTGGGCTCGATCGATCCCTACCAGATCTTCCGCATCTTCCATGAACTGCTTTGCGCCCGCGCCGAAGGCCTGCCCCACCAAGTGGGGTACATGATCGACCAGAGCCACAACCTCAAAGGCAAAATCGAAGCCACCGTCCAAACCGTGGTTACTGCCCAGGAGCTGTGGCTGAAAGCCGCTCTCGTCGATCGAGAAGAACTGGCGCGCCTCCAGGACAAATGTGACCTGGTGGCCGCCGAGGAACTCTTCCGTGGCGCTTTCTGGACCGACGTCCGTCCCCTCGCCGCTGCCTGGCGCCAGGAACGTGGTCTGCCCGCAGATCCCCTGGCCGCGTTGCGCAGCGGCGGTTATGTCGAACGTATCGGGCTGGAGCGCGCCAGCCGCCGGACTCCTGTTAACAGCTATGCGTGAAAAGGGTTATTCTGACTTGCAACCTTCTGTTCATAGAAAGGCAAGCAGGGAGACAAAGGTTTGCCCAAGACAAAAATCAAGCGTCTTTATTTGATCCCCATTCTGTCCAAGGCTCTCGATGTCCTCGAGCTCTTGGAGCAAAGCACGGCACCGGTCGCTCTGGAAGAGGTCTATCAAAAGACCCAGATCTCCAAGACCAGCGTCTATCGCATCCTCAAAACCCTGGTGCATCGCGGCTATGTGGCCCAGGCGCAGAACGGCCTCTATCGGCTGGTCTCGCGCCCCCGGCGCTTGCGCTTCGGCTTTGCCGCTCAGAGCGCGGAGATGCCCTTCTCTGTGGCCGTGACCCAAAGCATTGTTGCGGCGGCGGCAGCCTCCGGCGTTGAGCTTTTTATTCTGGACAACCGCTACGACCCTCAAATTGCCATCCAGAACGCCGAGGAATTGGTCGCCAAGCACGTTGACCTGGTGCTCGAGTTCCAAGTCGAGGAGCATGTGGCGCCGCGTGTCGCCCACATCTTCAAGAAGGCCGACATCCCCTTGGTGGCCATCGATATCCCCCACCCCAACGCCACCTATTTCGGCGTCGACAATTTTGAAGTCGGCTATGAAGCCGGTTCCCTGCTGGCGCAGCATGCTCTGCGCAAATGGAAGGGTAAAGTCGACTGGGTTCTGGGCGTCGGATTCTCGGAGGCCGGAAGCTTTGTCCAGAGTCGTATCGCCGGAGCCTTCGACGGTATCCGCGAACGCTTCCCTGACATCCCAGCCGACCGGTACATTCAGCTCGATGGCCGCGGCATGCGTCAGCCCAGCGAACTGGCTGTGGCCGAATTTCTGCGCAGCCGCAGGCGCAGCGAGCGCATATTGGTAGCCGCCGCCACCGACTCCAGCGCCCTCGGGGTTCTCGACGCCGCCCGCCAGGCCGGTCGTGAGCACGACTTCGCCATCGTCGGCCAGGATTGCATCCCCGAGGCCATCGATGAGATGCGTTCCGGCAGAAGTGCCATCATCGGTTCCATCTCCCACGAGGTCGACACCTATGGGCCGCGCCTGATTCAACTCGGCATCGCCCTGCTTCGCGGCTACACCGTGCCGCCCTACAATTACGTACGCCACAAGGCCGTCACACCGGAATCCATCCTCGCCGAGCCCATCCATGTCCCAGGTTAGCCAAACTGACCCCTAAAGAAGCACCAGTGAAGCGGGCTCCAGGTCCGGATTGTCGGACCTGGTTTGCTCTCGAATTCCTCTGCGGAAACGGGTTCCCTATTGCTTTCCGCCGAGTTGGGTGGCAATAGTCAGCGGATTCCTCGTACAGTGGTGTGTATGACTTTGGTTTCCCTTACTTCCCCCGCCCTCAAATTCCTTGAAGACCGCTGGGAGCCGGGTATTGCCGCCAAGTTCGACGAGCCGGAACTGCTTCGCTACCGCTCCAACCTGCTCGGCTCCGACTTGCGCATCACCAACTTTGCCGGCGGCAACACCAGCTCCAAAATTACTGAAACCGATCCACTTACGGGCCAACCCGTCGAAGTTCTGTGGGTCAAAGGCTCAGGCGGCGACCTGGGAAGCATCAAGCGCTCCGGTTTCGCCACGCTCTTTCAGCAAAAGCTCTTGTCGCTGGAGCGCACCTACAAAGGCGTTGACAGCGAAGACGACGTGGTGGCCCGGTATCCCCTTTGCGCCTTTGCCGGTAACCCCGTGGCCGCCTCCATCGACACGCCGCTGCACGGCTTTCTTCCCTTCCCCCACGTCGATCACCTGCACCCGGACTGGGGCATCGCGCTGGCTGCTGCCGCCAACGGCAAAACCAAGATGGAAGAGTTCAATCGCCAGTTCGCCCACTCCCTGGTTTGGCTTCCCTGGCAGCGCCCCGGCTTCGAGTTGGGCCTCATGATGAAGCGCGCCGTGGCCCAGAATCCCGGCTGCGACGGCATCGTCCTGGGCGGACACGGCCTCTTTACCTGGGGTCAAACCCAGCGCGACTGCTATCTGAACACCCTCACCGTGATTGACCACATCGGCCAGTTTATTGAGCGTCACGCCACGGCCAAAGGTCCCATCCGCTTCGGCGGCCAAGCCGTCCGGCCGCGCCCCGACCGCCCCGTCCTCGCTCTTCAAATTGCCCCTTTCCTGCGCGGCCGCATCAGTTCCCAGCAGCGGTGGATCTCGAGCTTCACCGACGCACCCGACGTACTCCAATTCGTCAACTCCGCGCACGCCCACGACCTGGCTTTTCTCGGCACTAGCTGCCCCGACCACTTCATCCGTACCAAGATTCGCCCCATGTTCGTTCGCTGGACCGCCGGCTCTTCCGTGGCCGACCTCAAGCAGCAGATCGACATCGCCTTGGTCGAATATCGCGACCAATACCGCGCCTACTACCACAGCTTCGCCACGTCGGATTCCCCCGCCCAGCGCGATCCCAATCCGACCGTGGTTCTGATTCCCGGCCTGGGCATGTTCAGCTTCGGCAAAAACAAGACCGAAGCGCGCATTGTGGGCGAGTTCTATTCCAACGCCATTCATGTAATGCAAGGAGCCAGCCTTCTATCCGAAGGCGCGGTCACCGGTACGCTCCCGCAATGTGGCAAGGGCATCGACCCCGCGCGATTCAAGGTCTTTACGAACTACGTCGCGCTGCCGGCCATTGAGGCCTTCCGCATCGAATATTGGGCCATGGAAGAGGCCAAGATCCGCCGCCAGCCGCCGGAGAAGGAACTGAGCCGCCGCATTGCTCTGGTTGTGGGTGGAGGCAGCGGCATTGGTCGTGCCGTGGCTCTGTTGGCAGCCGGGCGCGGCGCCCATGTCATGGTGGCGGACCGCGATCTGAACGCCGCCGCAAGCGTGGCTGCGGAGCTCAAAACTGTCACCTCGGTCGAATTCATTGCCAGCACCGCGGTCGACATCCGCAGCCGCGAAGCCATCGCCAAGGCGCTTGAGGCAACCGTCGCAGCCTTTGGCGGGCTCGATATCGTCATCAACACCGCCGCGCTATTTCCCTCTTCGCCAGACGGCGTCATTCCAGACACCATGTGGGCATCCACGCTCGACATCAACGTCACCGCCAACTACCTGCTGGCCGACGAGGCCGCCAAGCTGTTCAATGAGCAGGCGCTTGACGGCGCCATCGTATTAACCAGTTCCGCCAACGCCGTTGTCCCGAAGCGCGGCAGCGAAGCCTATGACGTAAGCAAAGCCGCGCTCTCCCATCTGGTTCGCGAGTTGGCCGTCTCGCTTGCGCCGCGAGTTCGAGTCAACGGCATTAGCCCCGCCACCGTTGTCAAGGGATCCACAATGTTTCCCCGCGACCGCGTTCGCGCCTCTCTCGCCAAGTACAATGTTCCTTTCGAGGATTCACTCAGCGACGAAGAGCTGCGCAAACTGCTGGCAGCCTTCTATGCACAACGCACATTGACTCGTCAGCCCATTGATCCGGTCGACTGCGCGGAGGCCATTCTTTTTCTGGCCAGTCCGCGGGCGCGCTGCACTTCCGGCCACTTGATTCCTGTGGACGGCGGCCTGACAGAAGCCTTCATGCGTTGATGTTGAAGAAGATTGCAACATTGGACCCTTTCTAGCGTTGAACCGGATCGGAGATTCACCCGTCGCCATGCAAGAACTCGCGCGAATTGCTATCGATTTAGGGGCCGAAAGCTGCCGTGTTTCTCTGCTTCGCTGGAAGGCTGAGAAGCCTGAGATTGAAGTCGTACACCGCATCCCCAACGGCCCGGTCCATCGCGGCGGCTCCATGGTCTGGCCGCTGCAGACTATTCTCGCCAGCCTCGACGAGGGCCTGCGCAAGGCTGCCGATATCGCCACGGAAGGCATTGCCTCCATCGCCGTCGATAGTTGGGGTGTGGACTATGTGCGCATCGGCCCGGACGGCCAGCCTTTGCGAGACCCATTCTGCTATCGCGACGAGCGCACCAACAAGACCAAGAAAGCTGCCGACCTGCTGTTGCCTCCGCGCGACCTCTACCAGCGCAGCGGAACGCTTCCATTGCGCATCAACACTGTTTATCAGCTCCTGGCCGATTCCGAGGCAGGCATCGATCCCGCCACCCCATGGGCCACCATGCCGGAGTACATCCTGCACTGGCTGGGAGGCCGTCGCGTGGCCGAGCTCACCCACGCTACCCACACCGGCCTCGTGAGTCTCAAGACACGCGACTGGGACCCTGAGCTCTTCCGCGTTCTCGAATTACAGCTCGAAGCCGCTCCGCCTATCGTGCCCGCCGGAACCGTAGTTGGCCGTCTGCAAGGTCCCCTCGCCGCGCTGCCTGCTTTCCGCGAAACACAACTCATTGCACCGGCCTGTCACGACACGGCTTCGGCCATTGCCGGCATCCCTGTCGATATGAGTTCCACCGCATACATCTGCTCCGGCACCTGGTCGCTCGTAGGAACGCGGATCAGCTCCCCGGTTACCACCAAGAAAGCTTTCGACGCCCGATACACCAACCTCGGCGCAGCCACCGGCGATCTCTGCTTCCACACCCTGGTCAACGGCATGTGGATGTTGAAGCAGTGCATCGACACCTGGAAGAGCGAAGGCCGCATCTGGGAAATCGAAGACCTGATTGCCCAAGCCGCCGCCTCGGGATTTCCCGGCACAATCAACGTCGATGCCGAGCCGCTGCTGCTCGATTCCGGCATGCCGGAGCGCATCAACCACCAACTATGGCGTCGACGCTGGGCAACGATTCCCGACGAACCTGGAAATGAGCCGGTCTTTGCTCGCGTCATTTTCGAAAGCCTGGCAGCACGCTATGCCACTGCGCTCACCGACCTGGAAGCCATGCTGGGCCGCAAACTCACCCGCATCCACATACTGGGCGGCGCCAGCCGCAACAAGCTGCTTTCCGAACTGACCGCACAGCGTACAGGGCTCCCGGTAGAGATTGGCCAGGCCGAAAGCTCCACCATCGGCAACCTTGCCGTCCAACTTGCCGCCAGCGAAGCCGAAAGCCGGCCCCTTGACCCCGAATCCATCCGCAGGTGGGCCCAGGTGCTCTGCCAAAGCGAATCCGTTGCAGATTCAAATCCCATGGCGCGGTAATCCCGGGGCGCGTTCCCAAGTGTTCGACTAAGTACCTTCAGGCGAAAGCATCTCGATCGCTCGCACCCGTCGATCCAGGATCACATCGGGTTCCCCATCCACGGACTCCCGGTCCGGCCTGTTCGTCAACCCAAGCTATTCATGGATCGGGATGGGAACGGCGGCTGCCATTTCCGGGAATGCTAGCATGATTTCTACTCGCGCATGGATTTGCACCGCTCGAACCATGCACTTCCGGGAGGATCTATCCAAATGCACTTGCGCTCCGCCGCAACCATTGCCGCGACTATCTTTGCCCTGACCTCCTGCCTCCCCGCCCAGTCCCCAGACTGGCGCACACCGGCAGAAGTCGGCAACTACCGCACGACACCCGATTATGCCGAGACGATCGCCTACTTGGAGCGAGTGGCCGCTGCTGCTCCTGGAGTTGTGAAGATCGAGAACTTCGGCAAGACGGGCGAAGGCCGCGACCTCAAGATCGTCATCGCCTCCAAGGACGGCGTCTTCGACCCGGCCGCGATCCACGCATCGGGGCGCGCCATCCTGCTGGTGCAGAATTCCATCCATGCCGGAGAGATGGACGGCAAAGACGCATGCCTGGCCCTTCTGCGGGACATCGCCGTCAATCGAACCCAGGCCGCGCTTTTGGAAAAAGCTGTCTTCGTCTTCATCCCTGTCTACAACATCGACGGCCACGAGCGGCGCTCAGCCTATAACCGCATCAACCAGAACGGTCCCGAGCTGGCCGGGTGGCGCGGGAACGGCACCAATATCAATCTGAACCGCGACTACATGAAGGCCGACGCACCCGAGACGCGAGCCTTTCTGAAGATGTTTCACCGCTGGCTGCCGGACTTTTTTGTAGACGATCACGTGACCGACGGCATGGACTACCAATACGATGTGACCTTCTCCGCCGATGCCGGCCCGGATGTCGCTCCGGCCACGGCCCAGTGGATACGAGAGACCGTGACACCGGAGCTCGATCGTCAGGTCAATGCCGCCGGGCACATGGCCTTCCCTGCCCTGATCGACCTGAACGACGATACAGACCCCGCGCAGGGGCTCAGTTTCAGCAACAACGCGCCGCGCTTCTCCACCGGACAGATGATTCTGGAAGACCGCCCGGGCCTGTTGGTCGAACTGCACATGCTCAAGGACTATAAAACGCGGGTCACCGCCAATTACGAGATTCTGCGGGCGTTGCTGGAAGTGCTGAACCGCGATGCGGCCAAGCTGATCGCGCTGAACCAACAAGCAGACGCCGATGCAGCCAAATTGGGCGCGCACCCGCTGGGAAACGAAAAGTTTCCCCTGGCCGTTGGCCCCAGCGGCGAGACCACCCCGGTGCTGTTCCACGGCTACCAGTTCACTCGCTCCCTGAGCGAGATTTCCGGGACCATGTGGGTGCAGTACCGGCACGAACCGTGGAACGTCACCTTGCCCCTCGCCACAGGGGCAAAAGTTACTGAATCGACCACACCTCCAGCCGCCTACATTGTGCCGCCCCAGTGGACCCGCGTGCTCGATGTGCTTGCCGCCCACGATGTCCTGGTTCGCCGTACTACTGCCGCCTGGAGTGGCAAAGTGGAGCGCTACCGCTGCTCCGGTATGCAGTGGCAGGGTCCCCCTTTCGAGGGGCGCCACCCCATCTTTCATGGCGAAGGTGCTGGGGCGCAGCCCGGGCAATATGGCCAATGCACCCTGACCACTGAGGCCGTAGCCTTTCCCGCCGGATCGGTGGTTGTGCCGCTGAATCAGAGGCTTTCGAAGGTAGCGATCCATTGGCTTGAACCTGCCGCGCCCGACTCTGCCCTGCGCTGGGGATTCTTCGACCCCATCTTCGAGCAGCGGGAGTACGGCGAGGACTATGTGCTGGAGAAACTGGCGCGCGACAATCTGGCCAAGGATCCTGCCCTGAAGGCGGAGTTCGAGCACCGCATCCAGAACGATCCGCGCTTTGCTTCCAACCCAGAAGCGCGCTTGGAGTTCTTCTATGAGCGCTCCCCATGGTTCCAGGAGAATCGGGTGGGCGAATACCCGGTGGGACGCCTGCTTTCGCTCGAAGGACTACCGCTGGAGTAGAGGCCGCCTTAGTTGAAATCGAATTCGGTTGCGCATTTTGCCTGCAGGCCTTACCTTGGCTCGGAGCCATCATTTCAATTCAGGAGCTACCCCAATGCACTTCGTCGCCTTCCTGTTGCAAAATCAACCCGATCCGGAAATGGTAAAGCGGATGGTGCCGGCCTTCCTTGCCGGATGCCTTGTCTTTGCGATTGTTTGCCTTGCCGTTGTCATTTTGCCTTTCTGGTTCATCTGCAAAAAGGCAGGCTTCTCGCCTTGGTTGTCGCTGCTGAACATCGTTCCTTTTGGCACCCTGATCCTGCTCTATGTGGTGGCATTTGCGGAGTGGAAGGTGGTCCCGGTGCCGGAGCAGGCTTGGTACCCACCGCAAATGCCGCCGCCTCCGCAGGCATAGGAGACGGGTCGGCTGGTAGCATCGAAGAGGATAAACCTCAACGATGCCAGAAGAAACCGAATCTCAAGCCAAGCCCCCCCGCGTCCGATTTGCGCCCTCGCCCACCGGCTTTCTGCATGTAGGCAGCGCTCGCACCTTCATCTTCAATTGGCTCTATGCCCGCCACAATCGGGGAACCATGGTGTTGCGCCTCGACGATACCGATGTCGAGCGCAACACCGAAGCCAGCGTCCAGTCCATCTTCGAGGGATTGCGCTGGCTGGGTCTTGGTTGGGACGAAGAATACAAGCAGTCCGAACGCCTTGACCTGCACCGCAGGCAAGCCGAGGCGATCTTCGCCAAGGGCCTCGCTTATCGCGATTTCACCCCCGCGCATGCGGCTGAGGGCGAACAATCGTCCGCGCAGGGCGCCTGGCTCTTCAATCCCGAGATGCGCGAGCTATGCAGCGAAGAAAGCAGCCGCCGCGCCCAGGCCGGCGAGCCGTTTGCCCTCCGCTATCGAGTGCCCCGCGGGCAGGACCGGACCCTGCACTTTGTCGACGGCGTCTACGGAGCGCAGCAGAAACTGGCCGACGAGGTGGAAGACTTCGCTCTTCTCCGCTCGGACGGGATGCCGACGTACCACTTGGCCTCCTGCGCGGATGACGCCGACTTGCGCATCACCAGCATCGTTCGCGGCCAGGATCACCTCACCAACACCTTCAAGCACCTACTGATCTTCGAGGCCTTGGGCGTCGAGGCGCCACTGTTCGCCCATCTGCCCTTGCTGGTTGCTCCCGACGGCGCCAAACTCTCCAAGCGCAAGCACGGCCCGGTGGTCAGCGTGACCACCTACCGCGATTCGGGATTTCTGCCTCAGGCCTTCATCAACTTCCTCTGCCTGCTTGGCTGGTCGCCCAAGAACGATCGCGAAGTCATGACACTTGACGATCTCACCTCAGCGTTCACTTTCGAGGGCGTCAACCGCGCCAACGCCGTGATCAATTTCACTGAAGAAGATCCCTTCGATCCCAAGGCCGTCTGGCTTAATGCCGAGCACATCCGCGCTTTGCCCGTGGAACAGCTCAGCCCCTGCCTCGAGCCTTTTTTCGAACAGGCCGGCTTTGCCGCTTCGCCTGAAAAGCTCCTGGCCATCGCACCGTTGATTCGCGAACGCATCAAGATGCTGCGCGATGCCGTCGGCGCCGCCGATTTTTTCTTCCTGAAAGAACTCGCTCCCTATGACCCAACCGAGTTGATCCCGGCCAAGGGCGGCGATGCAGCCATGGCGCGGCGCGTCCTGGAGTACGCCCAGGAAGTTCTAGCCACGACCGCTTTCGACCACGATTCGCTGGACCAGGCACTGCGTGCAGCAGCGTCCCATCTGGGTCTGAAGGCAGGACAGGCCTTTCAGCCCATCCGGGTGGCCGTCTGCGGACGTAAAAATGCGCCGCCTCTGTTTGAGACCATGGCCGTCCTCGGGCGCGAGGTCTGCCTCGAACGCATCCAAAAGGCCGAAGCAATCCTTCAACCGCTCAGTTGAGTTGTTTTGTACTTTCCCGGTCCCGGAGGCGGGACCTGGGCCACCCCGGGCGTTGTGGCGGGCTGCGATGTGGCACAGCCCGGCGCTCTTCTTTGGTTTGCCCCCCGAGTGGGATAATGGATTCCAGCCATGACCAACTCGAATCCGGAAAGCCCAGTCGCTGCAAGCCAGGAAACCCGCACCTCCACCACCTTCCTCCACGACATTATCGCCGAGGATGTGCGCACCAAAAAGTACGGCGACGCCGTCGTCCAGACCCGCTTTCCTCCCGAGCCGAACGGCTATCTGCACATCGGCCACGCCAAGGCCATCTGCATCGACTTCGGCCTGGCCGACGCGTTCGGCGGCAAGACCAACCTGCGCTTCGACGACACCAATCCCGAAAAGGAAGAGCAGGAATACGTCGACAGCATCATGGCCGATGTCCGCTGGCTGGGCTTCGATTGGGAGCGCCTGTGTTACGCCTCCGACTACTTTCCGCAGCTCTACGTGTGGGCCTTGCAACTCATCAAGGCTGGAAAGGCGTACGTCGACGACCTCACCGCCGACGAGATCCGCCAGCATCGCGGCACGCTGACCGAGCCCGGCAAGGACAGCCCGTATCGCAACCGTTCGATTGAAGAGAACCTGGACCTGTTCACTCGCATGAAGCAAGGCGAGTTCCCCGACGGCACGCGCGTGCTCCGCGCCAAGATCGACATGGCATCGCCCAACCTTAACATGCGCGACCCGGTCATGTATCGCATCCTGCACGCCTCCCACCACCGCACCGGCGACGACTGGTGCATCTACCCTATGTACGATTACGCCCACGGCCAGTCCGATTCGCTGGAGTGCGTTACCCACTCCATGTGCACCCTGGAGTTCACCGACCACCAGCCCCTCTACCGCTGGTATATCGAGCAGCTCGGCATCTTTCCCACGCAGCAGATCGAATTCGACCGGTTGAACCTCACCTACACCATGCTCAGCAAGCGCAAGCTGCTGCAACTGGTGCAGGAAAAGCGGGTTAATGGCTGGGACGACCCGCGCATGCCCACGCTGTGCGGCATCCGCCGCCGCGGCTTTACGCCCGAAGCTCTGCGCACCTTCTGCGCCGCTATCGGCGCCTCGCGCACCAACGGAACCACAGACATTGAAATGCTGGAGCACTTCCAGCGCGACGACCTGAACCACCGCGCCAGCCGCGCCATGGCCGTTTTGCACCCTTTGAAGCTGGTCATCGACAACTACCCGAAGGATCAGGAAGAGTTTGTCGAAGTCGCCAACAACCCCGAAGACCCATCCGCGGGAACCCGCCAGGTGCCATTTTCAGGCGAAATCTATATCGAGCAGGACGACTTCCGCGAGGTGCCTCCGCCCAAATACTACCGGCTTTCGCCGGGCAAAGAAGTCCGCCTGCGCAACGCCTACTTCATCACCGCCCGCAGCGTGGTGAAAGACGCGGCCGGCAACCTTGTCGAGGTACATTGCACCTACGATCCGGCCAGCCGCGGCGGCAACTCGCCCGACGGCCGCAAGGTCAAGTCCACCATGCACTGGGTCTCGGCCGCGCACGCCATCT